>NZ_JBJZOJ010000026.1:0-99297 GCF_047200655.1 Streptomyces sp. MS06 | reverse complement strand
CGATGGTCTCCTTGATAGCGCGCGCATTGAATGCCACCCCGAGATTGAGCTCTTGGGCGATCTTCACGTGATTCGCGTTGGCGACCTCGACCGGAAGCTGTGCGTGGCGGACCATCGTTGCTGAGATTATGCCAACGAGCACGATGCGAGTACCGATGGTCAGGCCGCCGACTCCGCTGCGGTAGGTCCCCTCGTTGAAGAGAAAGACTGGGCTTCCGCTACTGCCTCCGAACACGGACCCGTCAACGAGAAAGGCGGGGTCACCTCCCATGTCGAGGTCCAGCGGTGTTGCAGTGATGCCGCGCCGAACGATGGGCGTGAAGTGCTTCGGGTCTCGGTGGCCGTTGGGATACCCGATGAATGTGATCTCTTCGACGGCGTCTACATAGAGGTTCGCGACCTCCGTGGCCAGCAGGGACAGCGGGAGCGCCCTCATGAAGAGCTGCGTTCCGAACTGCTGGAGGATGCCTGCCAGTGGCAGGACAGCGATGTCGACAGCAGGGTTCGGATGTCCAAAACAGGCGGCGGGGGGCAAGGAGACCTCAGCTGCCTGCCCAAGGTTTGGCTCGTCGGCGTCCGGCTTGCGCGTTATGAAGTGCGCGGAGAGACGGGCCGCATTTGCTACGACATGTTTGTTGGTGACCAGAAGAGGGCACATGCTGCCATTCTCAAGATCGGCGAACAGGACGAAGCCCGTACCCGTTGAAGAGTTGCCCGAGGTCATAACGTTGTCTATGCGTACGGTTGAGAAGAGCAGCTGTCTGCCCGGAGTGTCCACATTCACGGCCGTAGCATCCCACCACCAGGGTGAAAATGTGGCCATGATCAGAAATATTTGCCGTTCCTCGCAGGCTCGACGCCCACGGTGGCAACTGTCAAGCGGTCGACCGTTGTCTGACATCAACGGCTGACACCAACAGGCACGTACATACGCGGTCAGTGCCAGCCTTGGACAGACCGTCACCCCAGCCGTCCCGCGGGTTGGACGATGTCGTCTACTCCCGATGATCGACCTGATAAGGATGAGGCCGGATCTCAAAGCCTGAAGGTGTATGAGCGCTGGGCCGTGTGTGGGCCGTCCGAGGGTGGCCAACGACGACAGATGACGCCAGTCGGCGACGGCCCCGTCCCCGCTCAGAGACGGTGCTTCCGGCGCCCGCGCAGGTGCTCATCGACGAAGCATTGTTGAGGAAGATCTGAGGGTCAAGCTACGCAAAGGGGCTCCTGACCTGCATCGAAGAACAAGTTCTCCGGTTCTTCCGGGGACTGGGCCTCAAGAGCGGGCGCCGCACCGGCGCAGCACTGCCCCTCAGACCGCACCTGTCCGACCCGAACAGCGTCCGGACGGCAGGAGCAGAGCGGCGCAGCCTGCTTGCGGGTTGGGCGATCCGGATCAGGACGACTGCGTGATGGCCGGTGTGGCCGAGTCGCACGACGAGGATGCGTTCTCCCTTGTTGGTTTGCGACTTCGAGAAGCCCGACGCACTGACGGCGAATCCTGAAGACGTCCGGGGCCGCTCCTCGCCCCGCTTGGTTCGTCCTTGAAGTGAGTGGGGACGGTGGGGAGCGAAGTGCAGGTCTTGATCACCTGCGGATAGGCTCGGGCCATGACCGGCGACTGGCGGATGGACCGGATCGGGGCTGCTCTTCGAGGCGAGAACCCCACTGTGCTGCGGCGGCTTGAGGCTGGCTTCGCGGCGATCGGCGACGTTCAGTTCCTGCCCGGGTACTCAGTTCTCCTCACGGACGAGCCGGGTGTTCAACGGCTGTCTGATCTGCCGAGGGCCAAGAGGCTGTCGTTTCTGTCCGGCATGGACCAGCTCGGAGAAGCGGTTGAGGGGGCCTGCCGACGGCTGGATCCCGGTTTCCGCCGGGTCAACCTGGAGATCCTCGGCAACACGGACCCGTTCTTGCATGCCCATGTTTGGCCGCGGTTTGAGTGGGAGCCGGCTGAGCTGGTGGGCGGGCCGGTGTGGCTGTATCCGCGTGAACGGTGGAGTGACGAGCGGTTCATGCTCGCTCCGCAGCACGATGTGCTGCGGGATGCGATCGGCAGCGAACTGGACCGGCTGCGGTCGATGCTCTGAGGGCCCGGGCCCTCGGACCTGAAGGTCGGCGGGCCCGGTGATCGGTGACCGTCGGTGGACGTCACGGAGTCCTTCGCAGTGGAACGATGTCGGGGATGGTCGTGGGGACGGTGGGGCGGACAGCTTCCGGGGTCGCCGGAAGCGCGACGATGGTGACCGGTTGCCGGCAGTACGGACTGCACGATCTGCGGGACGCGCTCCTGCGCGACATCTCCGCGAAGGCGGGCGTTCTCCAGGAACCTGCGGAGGAATCGGGAGAGCAGGACGCCGGTGCCCTTCGCCCCACCGGGGTGCCCGGTCCCCGCGATGGCAGAAGGGGCGATGCGCCAGGATGGTCCCCTCAGGCTCGACGGGCACCCTAGTGAGGACGGTGGGGACATGAGCACCAGGCCATTGCTGAACCGCAGGCTGGACGGGCTCGGGACGACGATCTTCGCGGAGATGTCGGCCCTGGCGACCGCGACCGGCGCGATCAACCTCGGCCAGGGCTTCCCCGACACCGACGGCCCGGAATCCGTGCGCGAGGCGGCGGTACGAGCGCTGCGGGACGGCCGCGGCAACCAGTACCCTCCGGGCCCCGGCGTTCCGGAGCTGCGCACCGCCGTCAGCGACCACCAGCAGCGCTTCTACGGCCTGACCGTCGATCCCGACACCGAGGTCCTGGTCACCGCCGGCGCGACGGAGGCGATCGCCGCGGCCATGCTCGCCCTGCTGGAGCCCGGCGACGAGGTGATCGCCTTCGAGCCCTACTACGACTCCTACGTCGCCTGCATCTCGATGGCCGGCGCGAAGCGCGTCCCGCTCACCCTCCGCGCCCCGTCCTTCCGCCCCGACCTGGACGAACTGCGGTCGAAGATCACCTCGCGCACCCGCCTCCTGCTCCTGAACACCCCGCACAACCCGACCGGGACCGTCCTCACCGCCGAGGAGAGCCGGGCGATCGCCGCCCTCGCCGTCGAGCACGACCTCCTCGTGGTCACCGACGAGGTGTACGAGCACCTGACCTTCGACGGCGCCCGGCACATCCCGCTCGCGACCCTCCCCGGCATGCGTGAGCGCACCGTCTCCGTCTCGTCCGCGGGCAAGACGTTCTCCTTCACCGGCTGGAAGGTCGGCTGGGTCACAGGGCCCCGGGAACTCGTCTCGGCCGTCCGCTCGGCCAAGCAGTTCCTGACGTATGTCGCCTCCGGGCCCTTCCAGTACGCCGTGGCCGAGGCCCTGCGCCTGCCCGACGCGTACTTCGCGGACTTCCGCGCGACCATGCTCGCCAGGCGGGACCTGCTCGCGAACGGCCTGGAACGGGCGGGCTTCAAGGTCTTCCGCCCGGCCGGCACCTACTTCATCACCACCGACATCCGCCCCCTCGGCGAAAGCGACGGCTTCGCCTTCTGCCGCACCCTGCCCGAACGCGCGGGCGTCGTGGCCATCCCCAACGCCGTCTTCTACGACCACCGTGAGCAGGGTGCGCCCTTCGTGCGGTTCGCCTTCTGCAAGCAGACGGCAGTGCTGGAGGAGGCCGCCTCCCGCCTCAAGACACTGGGTGCATAAGGCCCTGGACCATCGGGCTATTCCGTGTCCTTCGGGTGCCGCGGAGAGGCACACCAGGATCACAGTCGAGGTCTCCGGGCTGACCAGATAGCGGACCCGGCGGCCAATGGTGATCTCGTACTCCCACTGCTCCAGCTCGGAACCCTTCCTCCCTGGTGGCGTGCCTGCCTCGTAGGCCGCCTCCGCCCTGCTTCGGACGGGCCGTGGCAGCGGCGCGCCTGCTGGCGGTGGTACCCGAGGTGCGGGTCTTCGGGTCGGCCTTCGGAGCCATTCCTGCCTCCCTTCCCATCGGGTATGACAAATGTCGTACATCCAGCCGTGTCCTCGTGTCCCGGCTGGTCAAGCGCTCCGAATCGGACGACTCAGGCGCTCGCTGGCAGACGTTCCTCATGTGCTGACCCGGCGCCAGGAGTGCTCAGGTGTCGTGACGGTGGAGCGATGCCCGACGTGTACGACCCACACCACCAGCTCGCCGTTGTCGATTGTGTAGATCACGCGGTAATCGCCTACCCGTAGGCGGCGCCGGTCGGGCTGGGAGACGAGGGCCGTGGTGTTGAACCCCATCGGGTCGCTCTCCAGCTCAGTCAGCTTGGCCAGAATACGGAGGGCCATATCTCGCGGGACCTTGCGGAGTTCGGCCTGAGCCTCGGCCCGGAAGACGGTGCGGTACTCACTCACTGCGCGCCAGCGTCTCCCTCATGATGTCCTCGATCGGGATGCCGGGTGCCGGGTTGGTCATGCGCTCGTCGATGATCCGGTTGATCTCGCGCTCTTCCCACTCCTGGTACTTGCGCAGCACCTCGATGGACACCACGGCGGCGATCTGCTTACCGCGCCGGGTGATGACGGTAGGTACGTCGTCTCGGTCGGCCCGCTCCACGACCTCGGCCAGGTGTGCCCGGACATCGCGGATGGACTCTATGGGCATTGGCTGTGTCATGTGCCCAAGCGTACCGAGTGTCTCATGTGTACACAAAGGCACGCTGTAGCTCGGGGGTGTAGCCCTGTGGGCCCGCATGCGAATGAGTGTGTGAACGATGCTGCGCCGGGACGAGGCGGACGACCGGCGACTCCGGAGCAACCCCGCCTCCAGCGACCGTACCCACGTCACGTACGTGAAGTACTTGACGTACGTGACGGATGAGTGCACGCTGGAGACGTCGGGACGAGCAAGGAGGCAGGTCATGGCCGCGGTCCACTACGAGAGCTACACCCAGGCGCGCGCACACCTGAAGGACCTCCTCGACGCGGCCGACGAGGGACGGGTGGCGACGGTACGCCGTGACTCCGGGCACTCGGCGGTCGTGGACGTGGAGCGGCTGCGCCACTATCTGTCACTGGTGTGCCCCTCGAAGGCGGAGGTGGTCGCCGAGGCGGGCGGCTGGTCCGTCTTTATGTCCGGCCTGCCGCTGGCCGCCGACGGGGCCACCTTCGACGAAGCCATAGGGGAGATGGTCCAAGTCCTGCGCGAGTATGCCGAGGACTGGCAGGACCGGCTGCGGACCGCCCCCAACCACGCAGACAACTGGGGCCTGGTACAGCTGATCGCCCTCAGCGACGACGGACAGCTGCGCGACTGGCTGGTGGGTGCTCCACGGTGACCTGGCCCCAGCCCGACCGCGAGAACCATGACCGTTTCTGCCGTGCCGAGAAGTGGGAGCGCGTCCGGGACGCACGCGGGCGCACCGGTACACATCACGTGACCTACGAACTCACCCTGCACGACGGCCGGATCCTGCGGACCAGAATCTCGCACCCGGTGGACCGCACCGCGTACGGCGCCGCGATGTGGCGGCACATCCTGCGGGACCAACTGGACGTCACCGAGGACGAGTTCTGGGCCTGCGCACAGCAGGGCAAGCTGCCGGACCGAGGCGCTCCCGAGCCGCCGAGCGAGGCCCTTCCCGCTGACCTGGTGCATCTGCTCATCCACCGCGTGGGCGTTGGTGAGGACACCGTGGCGGGGATGACCAAGGAGGAGGCGGTCGCGAGACTCCAGAAGTACTGGACGGAAGGGGGCTGAGCCCCCGCCCTCGACGCCCTTCGTCAGCAGGCGTCTGCCTCGGGCTCCGGGCGCGGTCGGCTCCGTACCACTGCCGGCACACTCGGCGCCCGGGGGGCAGATGGTGTGGACAGTGCCGCGTCACCGAGCCCGTCGGTACGGCCGACAGACCCGACCGGACAGGGTGTGCGGCCCGCTCACCGCCAGTGCCGGAGATCCGCAGCGGGGCCTGCCGCACGACATGGGAACAGGTAGGCCAACGAGGTGTCGGCTGGGTCACGGCGAGCGGCCCGCTCGTCGCCGCCGTCCGGACGGCCAAGCAGTACCTGACGTACGTCAGCGCGGGCCCCTTCCAGTACGCGATCGCCGAAGCGCTGCGCCTGCCGGACGCGTACTTCGACGGCTTCCGCGCCGACCTGCGCCGCAAGCGCGACCTGCTCGGCGACGGCCTGCACGCGGCCGGGTTCACGGTCTACGAGCCCCAGGGCACGTACTTCATCACCACCGACATCGCTGCCTTCGGCGAGAAGGACACCTACGACTTCTGCCGCCGCCTCCCCGAACGCTGCGGCGTCGTCGCCGTCCTCAACTCCGTCTTCTACGACGACCCCGACGCCGGCCGCAGCCAGGTCCGCTTCACCTTCTGCAAGAAGGACGACGTTCTCGCCGAGGCCACCAGCCGCCTGCAACGCCTCGAGTCTTGATTCCGGCGTCGGCTGACTGGTGGGCTCGCATGTTGCGGTGTCGCGTATTCCCTGTCGCCGAGAGCTCGGTCTCGCGTTGAGTAACGTAAGGCCGAACTGCGGGCGGCACCCCTACTCCTCGTCGAGGAGGATGTTGGCGAGTTCTTCCACCTTCTCGGTGATGACCTGGAGCTTCTCAGCGTCCCGCGAGGTGTTCATGCGGCGGAGTGCGACCTCGGCCGCCTTGCTGCTACCGTCGCGAAACACGGCGTCGACGACTGCGGCAGCCGGAGTGCCGCGCTTGTAGAGAGTAATGACGGCGTACTGCTCACCGGGAATATCGGCAGGCAGGTGGGCGAGTCCGAGACCGTCGAGGCGTCGACTGATGCTGGCACGGACATGAACGCCGAGGCGGCCAGCTTGCTCTAGGTCACGCAGAAGCCACATGACGACGCGAAGAACGCCGCCTGACTCTTCGACGGCATGCCGCAGCTCCTCCCAGCTCTCGACCTGGCTGCCAGCGTCGACTGCGGTGAGGTCGAGCACAGGTGCAGCCATAAGAATCCCCCAAATTTGAAGCCAAAGAAAAATTCTAACTCTAGATTATCCTTGCGGATTTGATTCGTCCAGAGGGTAGCGCCGACCGGTCGATCGTTGGTTCTTCCGTTCAGTCTCTGGCTCCACAAGAAACGGGCTGGGATCACCATGCCAGGTGATGGTGAGGGCGTCACGGGCGCGCGTGGCGGCGACGAACAGCATCGAGCGGGCCTTGCGCAACTCCCGGCGGTAGCGTGTCGGATCCTCGGTGCGGTACCGGTCGATCGAGTCCATGCGCGGAACGAGCCTGTCGCTGGCGCCCACGATGACGAGGCGCTGGTACTCCAACCCCTTGAAGCGGGGCATAGTTCCCACGTGGATCTCGCCGTCACCGCGAGGGCCATCCGAGGTCAGCTGGGCGTAGCCGAAGCCCGATTTCGTGGCGAGGTGATAGATCACTTGGCTCACCTTGTCTCGGTCGGGGACCGCTACGGCGACCAGACCGCGGAAGTCGCGTGCCGCACCGCTTTCGTCGGTGGCAAGCTCGTCGCGCCAGGCACGCAAAGTGGAAGCGAGGCCGTCGAGTTCCTCCTCCCAGGTGGTGTAGCCGGAAAGCTTGGGGGCAGGCCCGTGCAGAACGGAGCGGTAGCCCGACAGTGTGTCGGTTCCGTCGTCGAGGTCGTCATATGTCTCGCCGGACATGACCGTCAGGGCATGGGCGAGGATCTCCTTCGTGGTGCGATAGCTCAGGGACAGTCGGGCGGAGCGACCTCTGACGTTGATTCCGAGAGAGCCGAGGGAGACATGGTTGTCGTAGACCCGTTGGTGCGTGTCGCCGGCGATGAACATGTCGTTGTCGCCGGGGGCGACCATGGCTCGCAGCATCTTCCAGTGTGCCGCGCGCAGGTCCTGTGCCTCGTCGACGACGATGTGCTTATAGCGGTACTTCAGGTCGCTCAGTGATGCCTCGGCGTCGCGATGGATCAGGTCGCGACCGCCGACCTGACCCTTGTACGCATGACGGGCCTGGATACGGGCGGCACGCTCCATCTCGTAGCGGGCGGCGCGTTCGGCGGCTTGGCCCCAGGTCTCGATGTCCTTCTTGTCGAGGCGGGCGGTGAACTCGTCGAGGATCTTCCAGACGGCGGCTCGTTCGGGGCGAGTGAGCGGGCGTCCACGACCGGCTCGGCGCGTCTGGAAATAGGCGGTGCGCGTGGCCACGGACTGGCCGAGGATGACCTGCTCCCACTCCTCGATGAGAAACTCGGGTTCCCAGGATCCCTGATGGCCGAGTTCGGCGAGCACAGTGCGCAGCTCGGCGAGGGCCGTGCGGTCATCGACGCGGCGCTTGACGCGGCCCGAGAGCGAGTTCTCGCTGACGACCTTGTAGGCGAGTTCGTCGATGTGTGCGATCTCCACGCGGGCGAGGAGATCAGGGTCCCCGATGAGATCGGTAAGGCGAGCCCGCAGGTCAGCCGTGAGGTTCTTGGTGAAAGTTGTCAGCAGGATGGGCTTGTCCCGGCCCGGCTTCAGCTGCCGCACGAGGTGGTGGATCCGATGCAGGGCGACGATGGTCTTGCCGGTGCCAGGGCCGCCGGAGACTCGGGCGGGGCCGTTGTAGTCGCGGTCGACCAGTCGAGCCTGGCTGGGGTGGAGGAACACCTTCCATGCCTGGAAATCGCCGTCTTCCAGGACTTTCTGCAGAGCGTCATCGACGGTGGTGACGGTGGTGCGGGCGAGGGCTGCGCCGAAGTCTCCGAGGTCAATCTGGTCGCTTGAGGCAACCGCAGCGGTGATCTCGGCACGTACTTCGTCCGGGCTCATTCCGGCGGCCAGGCCATACAGGACGTCCTGGGACAGCAGCGGTGCCCCCGCTACCAGGCGGTCGAGGTCGGCAGTGTCGGTGAGGGTGAGCGCGAGGTCGATGAGGGGTTCAGCGACGCCAAGTTCGCGGAGCAGCTGCCGGGAATGCCCGGCAAGCAGCACAGTTGCCGGGGCAGTCGGCTCGGCGTCGGGCTGTGCACCCCGTCTGGAGGCGGGGGCGGCCCCGGCCTCTGCGGCGGTGGTCGCGTCAGGTTCGGCCGGGACGAGTTGGATGCCGGCGCGGCGCAGGGCGCTTTCGCCGACGACGGAGAGGTCGACGAACTCGATCTCTCCGGAGACGCGGTTGATGGCGACGGATAGTTGCTCGTAGACGTCTCGACGGTGTCGAACCGCGATGACCAGCCAACTCTCATCCCCCGTCTCGTCCGTCCCGGTGCGGGTGAGCAAGGCGCGGTAGGAGTCGTCAATCCGAGCGGAGAAGATTTGTGAGTCGCCCTTGAGCGCCTTCAACTGCAGGCCGTTGCTGTGCGGGTTCTCCCGGAAGCGGTGGGAGAAATCGTAGAACTTGGCCTTCACCGAGCGGTCGAGCTTGTAAAGCTCTTGCTCGGCTTTCTGGTACAGGCTGAGCCGGGCAGTCATCAGGTGGCGCCTCCAGGTCGTCGATGGGATTACATGGCGTGCTGGCGCCTCTTCAGCTGCCGGGAACCGCGTCCGGGAGCAGGACGAGCAGCTCGTCGAACTGGGCGAGCCAGTCGACGGCGCTGCGGATGGTCCAGCCGGCGGCCCGGTAGGCGGCGTCGCGGCGCTCGGCTTCTGGGTCGGTGCGGCCGTGTTGCACTGCTGGGACGACGGCAACCTTGGCGGTGTCCTGATCCCAGGCGAAGTCGGCTTGCCATCCGCCTTCACCAAGCTCGAAACCGAAGACTGGGGCGGTCTTGCCCCGGTTGGCGACTGCCTGCGCGAGGCGAATCAGGTCGGCTTCGCTGCCCTCGTCGAGCAGTGGGATGATCTCCTCGTCCCACGCTGGGTCCCGAAACTCAGCCTCGGCGGGCTGCTTGGCCGCATTCTCAGTGTTGCCTGTTGTCTGCGGATCGGGCGCACTGTGCTGGGGAGTCGGCGCGCTGCTGAGCTCTCCTGCGGGCATTGCCGGGACGCTCAACTCTTCTCCCAGCGCGGCTGTACCGCTGAGCCCGGGCTCGTACTGCTCTCTCAATAGTTCCAGGATGTCCTTGTCGCCTCGAACTCGTAGGTGAGCGAGTACCTCATCCATGGTCGTCGCGTCTGCGAGACCAATGCGCCGGCCCAGAACTGCGGGCATGTCCTTCTCCGTGACCTGGCCGGACAGGGCCATGAGCCGCAGGGCTCGCTGCGTGTCCGTGAGGTTGAGTTCCGGTTCGTCAGCCAGGCGCAGTGCCTTGAGACGACCGTCCTTTGCCGCCACGAAGACGTAGTCCCCCTCGACCGCATCCATGCGTTCGAGCAGGGGGCGGATTGAACCGCAGCTGGGCTGGTTGCGCCAGACGAGTTGGATGTCACCGACGTCGTGGGACAGTTCCAATCGACCGCCGGGACTGAGGCCCAGGTGCGCTGCGAAGCCGGCCGGGATGGTGAACCCGGATCCGCGCAGGTGTTCGCCGTTCACGTCGAGTCGGTACCACCAGATGCCTTGGCCGGTTTGGAAACAGCGCCGGGTCTGTGCGACGTCGCGCCGCGGCTGGTAATCGGCCGTGCCGGTCTCGGTGGAGGCCGCTACGCGGATCCAGCCTCGCTTGAAGCGCTCGAATTCCGGAGCGGCGAGGTAGGCGCGCACGGACTTGTCAGAAACGTCGAACTGCGAGCAGAGCGAGGTGACGATGTCCTCGGACTTGGCTTCGCCACCGACGGATTCGAGTTCTCGGGTGATCATCTCTCGGATGCCGAGGTACTCGACACCGCCCCAACGCCGCAGGCCGTACAGATCCCGGTCGCGCCGCATGAAGCGATCGTCGGTCTGAATCTGGTTGCGCAGGCTGGCGAGCGCCGTTCCGTCGTCCAGGCGTGCCAGAAGGTCCTCCATCGCGAGAGGGCGCCCGACGAGCATGAGAACCGCTTCGGCCCGGTCGTTGACAGAGCGGCCCCAGGGCAGCAGGTGTCCTTCGGTGACGCGGAAGCCCTTGACCGCCAGTAGCCATTCTTCCGCGGCTGCCTCGCGAATGCCGAGTTGCCCTAGCAGCTCCACAACCTCGGCCCAGACCGGGGCCGACTCACTGCAGCAACGTGTCAGCTCTGCTCGCGTCTGTTCGATGCGCTCGTCGAGATCGCCCTCCACCAGCCAGCCGCTCGTCCAGGTGCGGTCGGGAAGCAGGGAGGCAATGAGCTGCCAGAGAGGACGGCCGAGAGCGGGGACGGCGAGTTCGTGGACCGGGTGGAGTTCGCGTAGTTCGGTCTCGGTGGCCACCGGTCCAAGAAGTTCCTGGACAGCGAGGAGGTGGCCGAGGAACGGCTGACCGGCGGCTGAGTGGAGCCACAGCTGGAGCTTCTTCTCCAGCTCAACCTGGATCTGCCGGGCTCGCTCCCGGCTCACCCCGAACTGCTCGCCGAGGGTCTCCAAGGAGGTTCGGTTCTGGCCGAAGGTACGTCCTGCCGCGACGGACAGCTGACGTTCGCCCCAGTCGTTGATGAGGGTCTCGAGCGCGTCGAGCGGCTCCTCCAACAGTGCCGACTCGGCTGCCGGACCAGCTTTCCCACCAGGCGTCGCTTCGCTCTGCTCATCTGCGTCCCGGGCAGAGGCGCTGCTCTCCTCTTCTGGGTGTTCCTGGGCCCAAGTTCGCAGGGTGTCAACGGCGGTGCGGATAGCGGGCGGTGCGTCGGCCGGGATCAGGCGTACCAGCATGTTTGTGAGAGCCCGGACGTCCTGGTCTGGCTCTGCGGTCGATTCGTCGTCGGAAGCGGCGGCGATAGGTTCCATCAGGTTCCGCCCGCCGATGAGGAAAGGCCGAAGGAGTGGCCGGACCAGCCGCGCGACTGCCTCAACACCTTCCTCGGTGCCTGCGTCCGAAGCCGCTTGCTCGATCGTGACCCGCAAGTCCGCTTCCTGGCCCTCTGGGCAGAAGCACAGGTTGGGGAGCGCCACGCCGAGGGTCAGGTGCGGCCAGTGGGCGCGCAGGGCCTGCGCAGCGCGGTGGGCCACTTCCTCGGCGCTGATGGTGGCCGTGACGTCGGTGAGCGACGTGTCGTTCCACCACGTTCCAGGCAGGCGGGGATCTTCCAGCAGCGGGCCCAGTTGACGTGGATCACCCCAGCGCAGGGCCGGCAGCAGGTCGACGAGCGCTATACAGAGGGGCGACTTGGATTCGATCGGGTCAGTCACGTGAGGATCCACATCTCGTGCGTTCGGGCGTGTTTCAGGTCAACGGTTGCCAACCAGCTGGGGCCGGAGCACGGACCGTGGCTCTGTGAGCTGCGAAAACTTGCAGCTCAACACCAGTAAGCGCGCGCTGCGGGGCGACCCGACGGGCCGCCCGCGGCGGCGTCCTGCTACCACTCCAGGGCGTCCAGCATGTCCTTGACGGGGTCGTCGTCCTGGTCAGGCGCCGGCGTGAGCGCCTCCAGCACGAGCGAACTGACGATCGCGACGAGGTCCCGGCTGCCCCGGGTGTTGATCTCGCCTTGGAGGAAGTGCAGCCCACCGTTGGCGTATTCCTCGAAGATCTTCAATCGGTCGGCGAGCCGGTCGTCACCCAGGATCTTCGCATCGTCGGGCACCTCGGCAGCGGCGATCAGGTCGATGAGCACATCGCCGTAGGGCCGGTTCTCAACGAGGGCATAGCGGATCATTTCACCCGACTTCTTGAACTCGACACGCCGTTCCTTCCTGCGGCCGAGAGCGGCGGCGAACAACAGCGCCTCGTAGTTGGCTCGGAAGGGACCGTCCTTGCCAGTGAGGAGGGCCAGCAACTGCTCGTGTTCGGCAGGGCGCCGGAACCGGATCTCAACGGCCATCAGGCAGTCACCTCTTCAAGGACGGTGTGGTTGAACTCGCCGTGTGAGACGTAGGGGAACTCACGACCGTGGATGGTGATGCTGTCCTCGTCTGCGTCCGAGTTCGTGGTGTATGAACGCAGCACATACATGCGCGATGCGGCCTGCCCGAGGTGTTCCAGCACCATGCCACGGGACTGGGACTTCGACAGCAGGGTGATGATCTGGGACGTCAGCTTCGGCAGCGACTCGGCGATGTCGTTCTGGTATGCCACATCGAGGTTCCCGAACGGAGCGTCCATGACGACGGGATACACTCCGCCACCCCCCAGGACAGTGTCTGTGGCCTTCTGCTTGCGGTCGTACGTCTCCTTCGTCAATTCGGAGACGGCGCCAACGAACGACAGGCCCAGGATCTGGTTCTCACCTGTACTGCGGGCCGCCGCGACGCCCGCCGAGTGATTGACGAGTTCAAGGGCGAAGGAGGTGGTCAGGCTGGGCGTGAAGGGCCTGATGCAGATTCGTCCGAAGACGCTTTTGACCTTGGCGTCGAGCTGCTGGCGGACCTCCTCGGTCTTCACTGCCAAGATCCTCTGGAATGCGTCGAGGACTTCGTCGACCAGCAGGACCTGACGCTGGATTCGCTTGGACTCCTCGTCCTGCACACGCGCCGAGTGGAACTGCCGCCGCACCTTTTCGATCTGCTCGTCCAGCTCCGTCAGCTGTGACTGGGCTTCCCGGTGCTGCTGCAGCGCGTCCAGGCGCTTTCGGTCGAACTCCTTGCGCCGCTCCTCCAGGCGCTGCACGTCCATCACGTCGACGCCCTCGAGCTCGCGGGCGATGTCGCTCATTTCAGCGTCGATCTGCTTGATCGACGCTTCGATGTCCTCGATGTCGGCAACGCACTCACGCAGTTTCGCGAGCAGATCAGCACGGGCCAGGGTGAGATCGGCGGTCTTGCCGCGCAGGTACATCCAGCGGCTCTCGACATCAGCGAGTCCTGCATTGTAGCGGCGTTCTTCCAACGCTATACGTGCTTCAGAGCCCTCGGGCAGGTCACGCCCGCACATGCACTGCCCGTCCTCGAGCAGGCCGTCGATGTAGTCACGCTGGATACCCGCGGGCAGTTCTCGGCGCTTGCGCATACCTTCGGCCAGGTCCAGCACCGTGCTGTCGATGCCGCCAGTGAACGCCAGGAAGCTGTTCTTGGCCAGGAGGTCCCGCTTTCGCTCCTGGCGCTCGATGCGCTTGGCCACCAGTTCATCGAGTCGGAACTTGAGTTTGGCCCGCTGACGCTGCAACGGAGCGGCCTTACCGTTGGCCAGAAGTGCTCGGTTCGCCGCCTCGACTTCGCGTTCATAGCCGGCAGCGTTTTCCGAGAGCTGGAGCAGCTCCTTGTGCACGTCGATCTTCTGCTGCTCCAGCCGGTCCTGCTCGGCGGTCAGCGCCTGCAGCCGCCCGTCGCCGTTGCTACCCACCTGACGGCTCAGCTTGCGGGAGGCGGCCGGCAGGTGGGTACCGATCGCACGTTCGATCTCTTCCAGGCCCATCAGGGTCTTGATCGCCTGCTGGACCTCATCCGTACGGTCGCCGGTGAACATTCGTTCCATGCGTTCACCGTTGAAGAAGTAGAACTGGCGCAGACCCTCGGGAAGAATCTTCTGGATACGGTCCTGACCGTTCTGGACCGTTGTGCTGGCTCCATGCTCGGATTGGGTGACAGTGAGCTTCGGGGTCAGCGCGCTCTGCACGTCGGCGTTCTTGGTTGTGGTGACCGCGCGGTGCACGGTGAAGTTCAGCCCCTCGTGCTCGAACTCAAGTTTCACCGAAGCGCTGACCAGTCCGCCGAAGGGGGTCTGCGCCCACGCGTGGTCGTTGATCACACGCTCTTGGCGCTCCACGTCGTCGGAGAAAGCGCCGTACAAGGCCCACGTGAAAGCATTGAGCAGGGTTGTCTTGCCGGCACCGTTCATGCCGAAGACGAGGACAGCGGGCTTGTCCTCTGAGACCTCGAGATCGAGCTTCTGAGTGCCGTGGAAGACACGGAAGTTTTCCAACGTGAGCTTGAGCAGTTTCATTTGGCCAGCTCCTTGGCGGCACGGACGATCTCATCGGTGAGCAGGGTCGGGTTCTTGACATGCAGGTGCTCACGTTCGAGTTGCCACACCTTGGCCACAAGCTTCCTGGCCTCTGGCGACAGGCCATCCATAATGTCCTTCAAGCTCTCCGTCGTTCCCATGACCTCTCTCCACACTTCGGGCTGTACTGGCGCTGCTTACATTGCTTCAGGTGTCCAAGAGCCCGTAGCGCAGGCGTAGCGGGCGCAGGATGTCCAGGGTGCGTGCCTCGTTGTCGGCGAGCCGAGCGAACTCAGTGACCCGTGTCAGCTCACGGGCGACCATTCGGCGTTCGGTCTCGTGCTGCAGATCGCCTGCTCCGTCCGGTGGGACGACGATGAAGTCAACGATGTCAGCGCGTTCCTTCCCAGGTGCCTTGCGCAGGACGCGACCTCGGCGCTGGATGAACTGCCGCGGATTGGAGGAGCTGGCGAGCAGGTAGGCAGTGCGTGCCGCCGGCACGTCGACGCCCTCGTCGAGGCACTTCATCGACAGCAGGACCTGAAGTTCTCTCCCTGCGGCGAATCGGTGCAGCAGATTCTGTCGCTCACCGCGCCTAGTTTCGGCGGTGTACGGAGCTGCAGGCATACGCAAGTCCTTGCCAACCAGGGACAGCGCCTGCTGAAGTTGGGTCGGCTCATCGATGTCGCCGGTCTCGTAGGCCAGGGGATGGCGACCCTCGGCGCAGTACAGCAGCTGGTACCAGTCGTCGCGGCGCGCAGTGATCTCACGGCGCAGGGCAGGCAGCTTGGCGCGTGCGTGCCCCAGGATGTTCGAGCGCTTGCGCAGGAGTTTGCCGAGCGGGCTGTCGTCGTCCGTATCGTCTGAGAAGCCTTGGGCCGCGATGATCCTGGCGATCTTCTCGGTCACCTCCGCATAGAGAAATGCCTCCTCGTCGTCCAGCTCGACCAGGACCGGAGTGTAGGTGTAGCGGCAGAGTGCGCCCGCGCGGATGGCGTCGCCGATGCCCATTTCGAAAACGACATCGCCAAAGTAGTCCGTTAGCGCGGCAGTGCCTAGGTCGTCGAACCAACGCTCCGGCGTGGCCGACAGCCCGAGCCGGTAGCCGGCTGAGGCGGGAAGCTTCTCTCGCAGGCGTTTGGCGCCAAGATTGTGGCACTCGTCCGCGATGACGAGCAGGCGACCGCGGTAGCGGGCCAGGATTCCCTGCAACGGGTCTGCAGCGAAGGTGGTGTTGGTGGTGACGATGACGCCGCCCTTTGCCGTCCCCAGCGCGAGGGCGTCGAGGAGTGACGAGGCTCTCCCGTACCAGCTAGTGGTGGACTCGTAGGCGCGGACCGGCTGCATGCCGAACCACGCAATGTCCTTTGACCACTGGTCGACCAAGTGCTGATAGGGGGCGATGACGAGGGTCAGCAGCGGTTCGTTGCGGCTGCGCAGCATGCGGGTCAACTGTGCTGCGGCGGACAGCGCAGTCAGCGTCTTGCCCGTGCCGGTGGCCATGCGCAGGATGCCGCGACCACCTTTGGCGAACCACCGCTTGACGGCCTGTTTCTGGTAGTCCCGCACGGTCAGCTCGCCGGGGATGACGAGCCGTCCGGATGCCTCCGGGCGGGGCAGGGTGATGACAGCACCGTCAATGGTCGGCAGCTCGGGCTCAGTCTGAGATGCGGTGCGGTTCGCGCACTCCTCGATGACTCCTTTTGCCGCCGCGGTGAAGTCGATCACCCGTAGCAGCGGGGTTCGATCGTCCCAGAGATCTTCGAAGTCCTGGCTGATCCGCACGGCGCGTGTGCTGTCTCCCGGCTCCCAGGTGCGGAATACCTCAATGGACTCAAAATTGCCGACCAGTCCTGGCATTGTCTCGTTGGCGCTGCCTTTGAAGGCCACCAGGTCGTGTCCGTCGCGGAAAATTCCGATCTTCTCGTGGTAGATACCGATCCTGTCGCCCGAGCTGATGTAGGCGAGCTTGATGTCGAGTCGGCCGTCCGCCACCAGCAGGCCGAGCTTGCCAAGCCCCTGGGCTGCCCGCGGGTCCTGAGTTGCCTGCTCGATGTCGCGCAGAGCCGCCTGCTCCAACACGGCACGCAACTCGTATCCGGCTTGTATCTGCTTCACGTCCTCTGCGTTGAGCTGCGGGGAAGCGACGATGCGCATCGTCCCGCCGCGAGCCGCGAAGTCATCTAGTCCCCGGCCGAGCACGGCCAGCACCGATGCGCTGAAGTATCCGACCGCCCGGTCGTAGGAGGTAGCAGCGGCCAGGGCGGGGACGTAGAAGTCGCGGGCGATGTCGCAGCGGTCGCTGCGATAGTCAGCGAGCAGATCGGCCGCGCGGAGCACGGAATCCTGTCTGTTCATCACAGCCCCATCAGATCGATCAGGTCGTCCGGTGACGGCCCATCATCATCAGGACTCTCAGCACTGCTGTTTGTCGAGGCCCGCTCGTCGTTCTCCTCACGCCGGACATCGCTGAGACGACGTACCACGCCGCCACGCGCAGTGAAGGGAGGGGAGGATGCGACCTGACGCACGCTGGATTCGTTGATGGTGAACTCGCGGGTCAGGATGGCGACCAGCTCATCTGTCGGAATCGAACCGTTAGCCAGGTCCACCTCCTCCGTGACGAGCTCCTTGATCGTGGTGTACGGGCGCAGTCCCCACTCGGTCAGCGCCCAGGAGTCCACGTCGCTCCGCACGAACCGTGAATCCTTGGGCAGCTGCGCTTTCAGCGAGCGGATGTTCACGTCGGAGCCCATACGCTCGACCAGCAGTTTCGAGTCCAGAGGATGACCGAGCTCGTTGAGCACGTTCCAAGCTCGGTCGTTGAGTGTCTCGCGCCGGGAACCGCTCCCGGCGGCGGAATCAGCAACAAGCGTGCGGGCAGGTGCCACAGAAGCACCGCTGGAAAGGGATTCGTCAGGCAGCTCCCAGCCGTCAGCTCGCGCGACTGCAGCGAGGATGCGTGCCATCAGCGTCCGCAACGGTTCGGGGAACTCGTCGCTGTCGCGCAGCAGATCGGCCAGCTGCTCGCCACGTCGATGCTCGCAGGCGAACTCGCGGAGCTGCTCGAGTACGTCAATCAACTCCGGCGTCGTCGCATCGTCAGACTGCGCGGGAGTCGGGAGAGAGTCCCCGTACCTCTGAGTAGGCAACCCACTCAGAGCCTCTTCCAGGGAAGCTGCTTCGGTGGCAGTCCGCGGCGGAGCGAGTACGTAGTCGCCCTCCACCGCTGAGGCGCCCGTCTGATCAGTGACGGGCTGGGAGGTTCCGTCGAGTTCGACCTGGCGGTCGTCTACCAGCCGCAACCCGCAGTAGCGAATCCACTCCTCTGTGGCCTTGAGGGACTCGCTAGTGCCTTCGAGTAGCCGCCTGGTTGCGGCCCAGGACAAGCACTCTCCCGCTTCTAGGTCAAGTGTGTCTCGGGTGAGCTTGCGCATTTCCTCAAGTGAGCCGCTGAACAGCCACTCTCCATCCATGCTCCCGGACCAGTGAAGAGCGACCAACAGCTCCAACACCACCACGTTGCTGCCCGGCAGCTTGACCGCGAGCCAAGGATGTTGCTCAAGCAGGTCGCTGCGTGTGACGGGGGCCACTGTAGCGGTGCTGAACAGCTTCAAGGCAGAACGGATCCCGGCGGAGTCCAAGGCTGCGGTCTCCAGCTGCTGGGGCAGTTCGTCAAGCAACCGTGTCATCCACGGCCGCATGGTTCGGTAGCGCGCGGCAAGCTCGTCGACCGGCAACGGGGACACTGCACACAGATGCAGGGTGATTAGATCTTGCTGTCGAGCGTCCAGACCGACGAACCACTCACAGATCGCGGTGTCCGGCTCTGCGCTCGAACTTGATCCTGCTGCTGCCGGCACCGGGGACTCCTCGGTTCGATCCCGCTGCGGGAACGTGACACCCGCGCGCACGAGAGCGGCGAGTACTTCGCGCTTTATCTCGATGCGGACCTTCGGCAGGTTGAGGATGTCCATCGCGGCCAGTTGCCCCACTTCGCCCAGCGTCCTGCCGCCCGCCGCTTCCAGCACTTCCAGCACCCTTACGTCCAACGCCAACTCCGCCGTCGGCATGTCCTTAGGCAGAAACGGAAGCAGGAGGAGCAACTGCTTCTCATCCAGCAGCACTGCACCACTGCCCCAGCACAGGAAAGACGCGAACAAATCGAAGACGTCGTCCATGTACGGACGCCGCGAGCTTGTCTCTTCCGGCGTCTCACGCAGCCACCACTGCGCTGGCCCTCCCAGCCTCTGGAGTGCTAGCAACTCCTCGGGCGCCAGCTGGTCCAGCCACGGCAGCACGACCTGCCACGTCGACGTGGGCGACGAGAACGAGGGCGACATCTTTCCTACCTTTTACGTGCCAGCGGAACATCTACCGGGGTCGGCGACGAAGACTGAAACGGCCCCCGCCGCCGAACCGCGGCTCACTCATCAAGCAGGTCGTCCACACTGGTCACCGGCTCATCCTCAGCTCCCTCTGCGCTACCCGCGAGGTTCTCGGCATCGCCAGCAGCATCGTCCGGCTGCTGCGCGGGCACTTCTTCCTGGGCGAACTGAGCCAGCCAGCTCTTGTACGGCTCGTCGGTGCCGTAGAACCACTCCTTGAGCGCGCGTCCGAGCGCAGCACGAGCCGTCTTCTCCGCCTCGGGCCGCAGCTTCGTGTCGATGGCCTCGGGCCTGCCGGTCTTAAGCGCCTTGAACTGCTGGTCTTGGCACAGTCCCAGGTAGAGGCCGCGTGCTGTGCTGAGCATGTCCTCATACACCGCCCGATTCACGACCCATGGAGCCATGTGAGCCCATGCCTCAGGCGTGTCCAGCACCTGGAGCCAGAAGTACCGGAAGTAGACCGCCTGCGGGGTGTCCATATTGGCGATCTGGTTCAGAGGGTGGCTGACCTCGGTCTTATTGAATGCGAGCCGACGGTCCTTGGCCTTACCTGATTCCAAGGCGAAGTAGGCGTTCCACGCTGCCACAAGCGCATCAGCGAACTGCGGGAGCTCGTTGAGATCGGCACCGCCTGGCTGCTTCTTGCGCAGCTCCCACAGCGACCCGAGGGTCATCATCATGCCCAGCTGGCAGGCATGCGTATTGAACACCGCGTACGCGGCCTTCGACTTCTTGAGCGCACCAGTGCGTCCGGAGTCCAGATAAGCCTGAGCCCGGTAGGTCTCGAAATCCTCTTCGCGACCCTTCAACGCCTCCCAGGCGCGGATCACGTCGGACTTAGTCGCCTTCGCACCCGCGGCCTTCTTCTCCAGGTAGTGCTCGTAGCTGTCTCGCAGCGTCCAGAACACGCCCACTCCGCCGAACAGAGCGTCGTGGGCGAGAGACAGACCCGTGTCATCGACATGCCACTCATCCTTCGACTGCGTCAGCGCCTTGGCGTGGGCAGCGTAGGGGGCGGTCTGCGAGAGGAGGGTGAGGATGGCCCGCCCCCAAGTAGCCGCGAACCGATCGCTGATGACGTCCAGCTGCCCCAGGGGAAACTCGGTGTTACCGATCTTTTCCCGTTGGTAAGTGAAGCCGCCATCCTCGAACTGATCAGGGAAAAGACTGAGGACGTCCAGCTGTTCCTGCATGAAGGTGTCCAGATCCGTCTGGCTGAGCCGGCCTCCGAACTTCTGCGCGACGTTGTTCAGGTACTTCGGGGGCCCGAAGACGCAACGGTCCACGGCAAATTTGAGGAGGTGGATGTTGGTCAGCACCGACCACCTGGCCGGCCGGGTGGAGTTCACCTCCGGGTTGTCGTACTCGACAGCGTAGATGGGCAGCAGAGAATCACTGGTGTCGTTGCGCAGCTCGCTGAGCATGCGACGGGTCAGCACGTTGCTCAGTTCAGCGTCGGACAGCAAGATGATCCGCGACTCGGAGGGCGGACGCGCTTCCTTGTTGACGTCGACAAAGAGCTTACGGGCTGCCTCATGGGGTTTTGCCTGCTCGCCCGTCTCTTCAGGGAACCAGCACACCGTCACTGGAACCTCTATACGGCTCAGGTCTACATCGCCGAAGTCGCGGAGGGCCTGGATGACCTGATTCTCGTAGAAGGAACGGAAGCGTCCGCCTACCCCGGAGTTCTGCCAGCTCTTGGTCATGGTGCGCTCCACCGCCAGCAGGGCCATGGCACGGTGCTGGCCGTCAAGGACCACGAGCTGCGCCTTGGTATCGTCCCACCACAACTTGCCGAGGTTCGCCGAGTGGAGGCGGTCGTCAGCACCGACCAGACGCTGGACGCGGAAAGACACGCCCGCCTGCTCCTGCTGCCAGCGGGCACCGTCGTCCTCAACCACGGCCTGCTGGCCGAGAGACTCGAAGAACGAAGGGCGCTTGCTGCGGAAGGGCAGTAGGACCGCGACGATCGGGGGAAAGAACGCTGGCCCAGTGGGCTTGAGATCCAACAGGTAGGGGATGAGGTTTACCGCGACCCGGTGGTCGTCCAGATCGCGTTGCAGGAGCTGGTTGAAGTCCAGGTCACCTGCTTCCATGACCTCACGGACCGGCGCGAGGCTCTTGGTGAGCCGCCGCTCGGGATCGTTGGTCTCCTCGCCAAGTCGGGCCTTGGTCATGATGTAGTCCACGCGGCCGGCCGGCGTGGCGAAGGTGCCCCACGTCCCCTGGACGTAGTTATGGAAGGTGAGTTTGGTTCCTGAGCCGAACATCGTGTCCTACTGCCTTCCGAGAATCGGCGCGTACAGCCGGTGGAGCAGCCATTCGGCTGACTCTGCGGTGTTTCGCAGATGCTTGATGGTCACAGTGTTGTCCGCTTGGTCGCCTAGGTCGATGACCCAGGCTTCGAGGTGGCCCATGGCCATATTGCGAGCGGCTGCCCGCGCGCCGAAGGTCTTTCCCTTCATCCGGACGGCCTCCGCGTCCTCAGGGTGTTCACGCAGCCAGTCGTACGCCTTGGTGAAGTCACGGCGGTGGGTGCGTAGGCGCTCGCGCAGATTTTCAGCGACACCGATGTACAGCGGCGAGGAAAACACCGGGGCCGCCATCTCCAAGATGGTGGCCATCACCCGCCGTCTTTCCTCACTGCCCAAGGAGTCCATGAGTATCGCGAGACGCTTGTCCTCCTCCACAGAGGCAGCGTGGCTTCCCTCGTCCGGATCACGCAGGGGAGTGTCGAGTTCGAGCTCGCCCTCCCATGCGGCGCCGTACGAACCGCGCCCGCGCAGAGCGATGGGCAACGGCTCGTAGTAGCCAGCGTACTTTCTGAGCAAGCGCAGGAAGCCCTCAATCGCCTGATCACCCTCCGGGCTGGGCTTCATCTTCCAGTCGTGCGGACTAGCTCGAAAGCTCACGTACCAGGCGTACAGCCCAGGGGTCTCAGGCGCCTGGTCGACGTCCAGCATGGAGTAGTGGCTATGCGAAAGAGCATTGGTCAAAGCCGGAAATCCCTTGCTCATGCCGCGCTTCTGGACCCGCTCACCCGGGCTGAGCGCCAATCGGGCTGGAGTGCAGGCTACGAGCCGGTGGTCGAAAGTGCAGGTCGAGTGGCGAGGTAGACGACTATCGAAGGGTGCTGCGCATGAACCCGGGACACACTGACGGCACTCCGATCAGTGACCGGTTGACTACCACGCGGGGCGCAGCAAAAGATCTTGCAGCCTGTGCGCACTCGTGATCAGTCCTCCCCCGACGCGAAGGCGTCCCCGCGGCTTGCGCCTACAGCCTTTTGTGAAAAATTATCGTAAGCGACACCACTGACACGCGGGGACCCATCGGATGGTTCCCCCTCTGTACGGCACTCGCGGGATTACAGCGCGGTGGGCGGGTGCGAGACCAGCCTGGGCCCAGCAGCGCTGGGTGAGCATCGCTTGCTCACATGCGATCGGCCCAGGGCAGAAGGCTGTGGTGCCGCCTTTTGCCCTGGGCCGGTCATGTGCCCGCAAGTGGGGTCTAATCGCAGGCCGAGCCGACGAGCTCACGGATCGTGCGGATCTCCTGATTACCAGAGAGGTAGCCGATGCCGCGGTGCAGATGGATCGTCAGCATTCGACTCAAGGACTCGTCCGTCAGCGGTTCGCCGTCGACCGCGCAGCGCTGCCGCAGCAGTGCGAGGTAGATGTCCCCGTACGTGCCCGCGAAGGTTTTCCAGGACATCTCGACGTTCGAGTCCGTAATGATCTCCTTGACCAAGGGGGCAGAAGGCTCACGCAGGGACATGGCCAGCGCCCAGCGGCAGAGGACGTTCCAGTTCTTGATCCCGGTGGTGCGCTTGAGCCAGACCAGCTGATCACGCGCTGGCTGGGACAGTCGGATGGTCTCAAGCGACATGCGCTGCTCCGGAGGTCCACCAGTAGCCCGGCTGCACGGATGTGGTGAACGTAGTGTCGTCGTGAACGAGGGTGTAGGTGTGAGCGAGCGAGGACTTGAGGCGGCCTAGAAGCCGCTCGTCGATCTCCTCATCAGTTGACAGCAGCAGGACCTGGTGGCTGGCATGAGGGAAGTAGCGGTCCACCAGGTGCTCGCGATGCCGACTGTCGAGTCGCCCAAGGGGGGTGTCAATGACACTGGGAAGCCAGTTGCCGGCCACACGTGCGAGACCCCACACCAGGGAGACCGCCAGTAGTTGGCGCTCGCCGGCGCTGAGGCGTCCGGGGTCAAGAGGCTCGCCATCGGTATCGATCAGGGTCAGCCGGTAACGGTCCGTGTCCATGCGCAGGTCGCTGACAAGACCTCGCTTACGCATCAGCTTGGAGAAACTGTCCAGGACCGCGACTTCGAGCCTGTTGATGTGCCGATTCAGCAGAGCGGCACCAAACTTGTCGAGGACGGCACGCTGTCGGTCGCAGTAGGCGATGACGCGTGCCACTTCCTCGGCCTTGACCAAGGTCTTAACCCGCGCTTCGTGGGCTCGTTGCAGCTCGGCAGTCAGCGCCTCGCGACGGCCCTTGCTGGTGCTGTGCGCCGCGAGGGCACTGTCGAGGTCTGCCTCCAGCTGGTGAACCCGACGCAGTGCCTGTTCCCGCTCAGCAATCCGGGTGGCGATTTGCTTCTCATCCGGGACGCCGGCCAGTTGCCGGTCCAGCGCCTCGGCCGTAGCTGCTTGCTCTGCGGCTTGAGCGCGCAGCTCCCTTCCACGTCGCAGCTCATGAGCCAGGACCTGGCCGATGCCTGCTAGCTGGGCATACCCGTCAGGCGTGAGCTCGAGAATGCGCTCGGCACTTCCGGCGAGCTCGCGCTCGCTGCGGTCCCGCTCCAAGTGGGCGCGGAAGACATGCAGATCATCGGTGGACAGGAGCCCATTCAGCCGGTCAAGGATGTCACCGTCGCGGTCAGCGAGGACGCCAAGAATCTGGGCCGATTCATCGGCCTGTTGTTCGGCGATCGCCTGCTTGTGGGCAGCATTGAGCTGGTCGCCCACGAGCAACAGCGGCAGGGGGCCAGCGGCGAGGTCAACCAGGGCTGCCTCAGTGGCCGCGAGGGCCTTGGCGACGTCCTTACGGCGGTTCTCCAGTTCACGGCGGCGTTCGTAGAGCTCTCCGCCGTCCTGCTGGAAGGAATACTCGGCGTTGTCCAGGACCACCTTGGCCGCGTCAAGGCGGGACCGCAGCTCGGCGACCTTTGCGTTGGTGGCGTCGACCTCCTCTTGGATGGTGTCGTGCCGGGCTTCCAGGGCGCGGATATGGGCGACCGTCTCTTGTTCCTCGCCGGTGAGTTTCTGGCGGCGCTGCAGTGCAAGAAGATCGGTGCGCAACTGCTGGACGGTGTTCACGCCAAGCAGGGAGTGCACAGCGGACTCAATGACAGCAGAGGCGCGGTCCGGGTCGGCGAGGGATTCAATCTTTTCCCCGTCGAAGAAGAAGAGGGAACCAATCTCCAGGGGAAGCAGGTCCTCCACGTGGTCGGCCCAGCTTTCGCTGATGGCCTTGCTGAAGTTGCCGTCGACGAGCACATTGACGTACTCGTGCAAAGACTTGCCGCTGGTGGCCCACTTGCGGCACACCTTGTAGACGCGCTCCTCGCCTTCGACTGTGATGGCGAACTCAAGCTCGATCTCAGCACCGGTGGCGGGGTCGGCCTGGCGGTTGATGCACTCTCGCAGGTAAGTCTCGTACGGGCGGCCCCCAGCCCCCCCCCCCCCCCCCCCCCACCCCCCCCCACCCCCCCCCCCCCCCCCCCCCCCCCCCCTCCCCCCCCCCCCCCCCCCCCCCCCCCCCCCCCCCCCCCCCCCCCCCCCCCCCCCACCCCCCCCACCCCCCCCCCCCCCCCCCCCCCCTCTCCTCCCCCCCCCCCCCCCCCCCACCCCCCCCCCCCCCCCCCGCCGCGCTCACGGTCGCGGCGGTCCGGCTCACGGAGGAGACTCCCGGCGCAGCCGGCTGTACCGCTGGGACATGAAGGCGTCGCCGTACGTGTTCATCTCCCCCTTCTTCCTGATCTTCGGCGCCTTCTCGCTGGTGCCGCTGCTCTACACCGCCTGGTACTCGCTGCACCACGTGCAGCTGTCGAGTCTGGACCAGCAGACCTGGGCGGGACTGGACAACTACGCCAACCTCTTCTCCTCGGAGTTCTTCTGGAACGCCCTGGAGAACACCTTCACCATCGGCCTGATCTCCACCGTCCCGCAGCTGATGGCGGCGATCTGGCTGGCGCACATGCTGAACTACCGGCTGCGCGGCTCGACCGTCTGGCGCGTGGTGATGCTCACCCCGTACGCCACCTCGGTGGCCGCCGCGACCCTGGTCTTCACGCTGCTCTACGCGCCCGAGAGCGGCATGTTCAACTGGATCCTCGACTCGATCGGCCTGCACCCGGTCAACTGGCGTGAGTCCGACTGGGGTTCGCAGCTCGCGGTGTCCTCCATCGTCGTGTGGCGGTGGACCGGCTACAACGCGCTCATCTACCTGGCGGCCATGCAGGCGATCCCGGCCGACCTGTACGAGTCGGCGGCGATCGACGGCGCCAACCGCTGGCAGCAGTTCCGGAACGTGACGGTCCCGATGCTGCGGCCGACGATCCTGTTCACGATCGTCGTCTCCACCATCGGCGCGACCCAGCTCTTCGGCGAGCCGCTGCTGTTCGGCGGGGTCAGCGGCACCAAGGGCGGCTCCGAGCACCAGTACCAGACGCTCGGTCTGTACATGTACGACCAGGGCTGGATCATCGGCAACCTCGGCAAGGCCTCCGCCATCGCCTGGTCGATGTTCCTGATCCTGTTGATCGTGGCCGCGGTCAACATGCTGCTCACCCGACGGCTGAGGAAGTCCCAATGACCACCAGTGATGTGACGCTGCCGCGCCAGAAGGCCCGCGGCGGCCGCAAGGCCGACCGGCGCCGGGTGATGGGCGCGGGCAAGCAGATGCACGCCGGGCCGGTCACCTACGTCGTCCTGGCAGTCTTCGCGTTGATCTCGCTCGCCCCGCTGGTGTGGACGGCCGTCGCGGCCTCCCGCACCAACACCCGGCTGGCGCAGACCCCGCCACCGCTGTGGTTCGGCGGCAACCTGTTCAAGAACCTGGGAACCGCCTGGGACCAGGCGGGTCTCGGCAAGGCCATGTTCAACAGCATCTTCGTGGCGGGCACCATCACCGCCGGCACGGTGCTGTTCTCCACGCTCGCCGGGTTCGCCTTCGCCAAGCTGAAGTTCCGGTTCTCCTCGACGCTGCTGCTGGTGACGATCGGCACCATGATGATCCCGCCGCAGCTCGCCGTCGTGCCGCTGTACCTGTGGATGACCGACCTGGGCTGGGCCAACCACCTGCAGACCGTCATCCTGCCGACCCTGGTCAGCGCCTTCGGTACGTTCTTCATGCGGCAGTACCTGGTCCAGGCGCTGCCCGGCGAACTGATCGAGGCGGGGCGGGTCGACGGCGCGAGCAGCCTGCGGATCGTGTGGCACATCGTCTTCCCGGCGGCGCGTCCCGCGATGGCGGTGCTCGGACTGCTGACCTTCGTGATGGCCTGGAACGACTTCCTGTGGCCCATCATCGCCCTGACCGGCCAGAACCCGACCGTCCAGGTCGCCCTGAACCAGCTCGGTACCGGCTACATCCCGGACGACTCGGTGATCATGGCGGGTGCGCTGCTCGGCACGCTGCCCCTGCTGGTCGCCTTCCTGCTGTTCGGCAAGCAGATCGTGGGCGGCATCATGCAGGGCGCGGTGAAGGGCTGACCCGCCGGACGCTCCGCCTTCGTCCAGGGGGCCGGGTCAGCGCCGCCCCGGCCCTCACCACCGCCCGCCCCGCGCGCACCGCGCGCGCCGGGCACCCCCCATCCACCCGCCAACTCATCGGTCCTCCACGACCGCATATGGGAGCGCTTCCATGCCTGACCCCTCGAATCCGGTGACCTCGGTGACCTCGATGAACCCGGCGCCCTCGGTGCAACCGGCGAACCCGGCGAACCCGGTGACCTTCCCCCCTGCCTTCCTCTGGGGCGCCGCGACCTCCGCCTACCAGATCGAGGGAGCGGTGCGGGAGGGCGGCCGGACCCCGTCGATCTGGGACACCTTCAGCCACACGCCGGGGAAGACGCTCGGCGGCGAGACCGGTGACATCGCTGTCGACCACTACCACCGCTACCGCGAGGACGTGGCCCTGATGAAGGAGCTGGGGCTGAACGCCTACCGCTTCTCCGTCTCCTGGTCGCGCGTCCAGCCGACCGGCCGCGGCCCCGCCGTCCAGGTGGGCCTGGACTTCTACCGCCGCCTGGTGGACGAGCTGCTGTCGCAGGGCATCAAACCCGCCGTCACCCTCTACCACTGGGACCTGCCGCAGGAGCTGGAGGACGCCGGCGGCTGGCCTGAGCGCGACACCGCGCTGCGGTTCGCCGAGTACGCGCAGATCGTCGGCGAGGCGCTCGGTGACCGGGTGGAGAACTGGATCACGCTCAACGAGCCGTGGTGCAGCGCCTTCCTCGGCTACGCCTCCGGCGTGCACGCGCCGGGCCGCACCGAGCCCGCGGCCTCCCTGCGTGCCGCGCACCAC
This sequence comes from Streptomyces sp. MS06, assembly GCF_047200655.1. NCBI lineage: Bacteria > Bacillati > Actinomycetota > Actinomycetes > Kitasatosporales > Streptomycetaceae > Streptomyces > Streptomyces sp. MS06. The sequence goes on along the minus strand of NZ_JBJZOJ010000026.1, from coordinate 71,650 downwards.
CTCAACCTGGGGCACGGCCTCGCGGCCCAGGCGCTGCGCGCGGTGATGCCGGTCCGCAACTCGATCGCGGTCAGCCTGAACTCCGCCGTGGTGCGGCCGCTGTCCCAGGACCCGGCGGACCTGGCGGCCGCCCGCAGGATCGACGACCTGGCCAACGGCGTCTTCCACGGCCCGCTGCTGCACGGCGCCTACCCGGAGACGCTGTTCGCCTCGACCTCCTCGCTGACGGACTGGTCGTTCGTCCACGAGGGCGACCTGGCCGCGATCCACCAGCCGCTGGACGCGCTGGGCCTGAACTACTACACGCCCGCGCTCGTCTCGGCGGGAGACCCGGGCCGCGAGGGACCGCGCGCCGACGGCCACGGTGCCAGCGACCACTCCCCCTGGCCGGGCGCCGAGGACGTGGCGTTCCACCAGACGCCCGGCGACCGCACCGAGATGGGCTGGACCATCGACCCGACGGGTCTGCACGAGCTGATCATGCGCTACCACCGGGAGGCCCCCGGACTGCCCCTGTACGTCACGGAGAACGGCGCCGCCTACGACGACGAACCGAACGCCGACGGCAGCGTCCACGACCCGGAGCGGATCGCGTACCTGCACGGCCACCTCTCCGCGGTCCGCCGCGCCCTCACCGACGGCGCGGACGTCCGCGGCTACTACCTGTGGTCCCTGATGGACAACTTCGAATGGGCCTACGGATACGGCAAGAGGTTCGGCGCGGTGTACGTCGACTACGCGACGCTCGCCCGCACGCCGAAGTCGAGCGCGCGGTGGTACGGGGAGGCCGCGCGTACGGGCTCGCTGCCGGCCCCCGGGCAGCGGGGCTAGCACCGGGCACCACTGCGCAGGGGTGTTCCGAACCGCGGGCGCGGCACGCGCAGGGGAGCGTGCCGCGCCCGTCCGCGCCGCCCGCGTGCCGCGCGTCGCAGGGGGCGTGCCCGTCCGGCCGGCCTGCGCGCACACGCCGGCGCCCCGGCCGGGTGGGGGGATTGCCGGCCGGGGCGCGTCCCCGTTGGCGTGGGGGGCTGCGGGGGTGCGGGGGGCTGCGGGGGTGCTGGTGTGCGGGACGGCCGCGGCGGTTGCGGGCTGTCGCTCGCAGGTCGCCGGTCGCCGGTCGCGTCAGTCGATGGCGCCGAAGGCCTTGGAGAAGGCGAACGGCTGCTGGGTGATCGAGCTGCACGTGGGGTCGGCGGAGGACTTGGCGCCGCCCGCGCACTGCTTGTCCCGGGTCGCGGACCACATGGACAGCCAGCCGAGGCCCTTGGAGCGGGCGAAGTCCACCAGCTGGGTGGCGTCGTCGACCCGGAAGACCTCGGAGGAGACGTCGTTGACGCCGATCATCGGCGTGACCGCGACCTTCTTCCAGGCGGCGCCGTCGCTCAGCCCCAGCACGCTCTTGATCTGGGCCTGGGTGGCGGTGGCGGCCTGGATGGCGTAGGTGCCCATGTCACCGCTGTAGGAGGCGCCGTAGTCCATGGCCATGATGTTGACGGCGCCGATCCGGACGCCGTTCCGCTCGGCGTTGGCCAGCAGGTCCACGCCGGCCTGGGTGAGGCCCTCCGGCATCACCGGCAGGGTGAAGGAGACGTTCAGGTCCGGGTGCTGCCGCTGGAGTGCGGCGACGGCCTGCGCACGGCGGGTGTTGGCGGCCGTGTTCGGCAGCGCGGCGCCCTCGATGTCGAAGTCGACCCTGGTGAGCTTGTAGGCGTCCACGACCTTGCCGTAGGCCGCCGCCACCGCGTCCGCGGAGGAGCAGGTGGTGGCGAGTTCGGAACCGAACGCGCCGCCGAAGGAGACCCGCACGTCGCCGCCCTCGGCACGCAGCGCGCCGATCTGGGAGGCCACGCGGTCGCTGGAGAGGTCGCTGACCCCGCCCCACTTGGGGGTGCAGCCGCCGCCGTCGGTGACGAAGGCCAGGTTGTAGTTCTTCACGCCGGTCTGGTCCGCGCTGGCCAGCAGGTCGAAGGCCGGGTAGAGGGACGTGTCGACGTACGGGGCGAAGCCGGCCGCGCCGGTGGTGCCGGTGCCGGTTCCACCGCTCTGCGAGGGGGACGGCGAGGCGGTCGGGGTGGCCGAGCCGGTCGGAGTGGCGGAGCCGGTCGGGGTGGACGCGGTCGGGGTCGGCGTGGCGGACGAGGTGGGGGCCGGCGTCGGGGACTGGGTCGGGCGGCCGCTCGGCTCGGGCGTGGCGCCGCCGTCGGTGGAGCAGTCGGCGCCGTCGATGCGGCAGGACGAGGGGTCACCGGTCCCGTTGACGACGAAACCGACGGTGACCGACTCGCCGGGGGCGAGTCCGTCGGTGTCCCAGCCGGGAGGCGTCACGGTGACGTGTCCGCCGCTCACGCTGGACGTGCCGTTCCACAGGGAGCTGAGGGTGGAGCCGGACGGCAGGTCGAACTCCAGCTTCCAGTCCTGCTCCGGACCGCCGCTGTTGTTGGTCACGACGTACTGGGCGGTGTAGCCGGTCGACCAGTCGCTGGTCCTGGTGTACGCGGCGTCGATGCCGGCGGCCTGCGCGGTGCCGGTGAGCAGGACGGCGCCGCCGCCCACGACGGCTGCGGCCACCAGTCCGCCGATCGCCTTGCTCCTGCCGCTGACCTTGCGCCGGTGCGTGCTCATCGCGTGCCTGCCTTCGCTGTTCACGGGGACCCCCGAAGCGCCCGGCCGGGGTCCGCGGGGGGTGGGGTGAGGCAGCACGCTAGCGATCCGGAACCCGGCAAACCGCCCGATACGGACCGGGGTCGGGGTTCTTAGGGCGCGCTTAAGGAAGGGATCGGAGCCGGTTAAAGGTCGAGACCAGTGGGCGAGGTCCGCGGCTGCACACGGTCACGTCACCACCGCGCGCCGGCGCCGCCGCACCGCCCCCCGGTGGCCCCTGCGGCCGGAGGCCCGCTCGCGCCCGTCGAGCTGGATCCAGATCCGCACCTCGGTACCGCCCAGCACCGACCTGCCGAGGCGTACGTCCCCGCCGGTCGCCTCGGCCAGCCGCCTCACGATGTCCAGACCGAGCCCCGTCGAACCGTCGCTGCCGGAACCCCGGCCCCGCGCCATCGCGGCCGCGGGGTCGGGTATGCCCGGCCCGGCGTCCGAGACCAGCACGATCACCGCGTCCTCACCGTTGTGCAGGTCGACGGCGAAGGCCGTGCCCTCGGCGGTGTGCCGGAACACGTTGCCGAGGAGGGCGTCCAGGGCGGCGGCCAGGTCGGCGCGGGCCACGGGGGCGCGCACCGGCCGGTCCACGCCTGCCAGCCGCCACTTGCGGCCCTCGTCCTCGGCCAGCGCCGACCAGAACTCCATCCGCTCCCGGACCACTTCGGCGGCGTCGCAGCCGGCCCCCGCACCGGCCGCCGCGGTCTGCGGCCGGGCGTCCCGCGCGGTGCGGATGATGGTGTCGACCTCCCGCTCCAACTGCTCGACCGCGGCCCTGGTCTGCTCGGCGGCGGGGCCGTCGCCGAGCGAGGCGGCGTTCAGCCGGAGCACGGTCAGCGGGGTGCGCAGCCGATGGGAGAGGTCCGCCGCCAGTTCGCGCTCGTTGGCCAGCAGTTGGACGACCTGGTCGGCCATCGCGTTGAACGCCGAGGCCGCCAGCCGCAGTTCGGTCGGGCCGTCCTCCGGAACCCGGGCGCCCAGCTTGCCCTCGCCCAGTTCCTCGGCCCCTTCGACCAGCCGCCGGGCGGGCCGCACCATCCGGACGCCCAGCCGGTCGGCGACCGCGACGGACCCGACGACGAGGGCGGCCCCGACCGCGGCGAGCACCGCCCAGGCCGTGCCCACGCCGTTGCTGACCTCGGCCTCGGGGACGTACACCTCGACGACGGCCGTCGAACCGGAACCGAGTGCGACCGGCTCCAGCAGGGCAAAGCCGCCCGGCACCTCGGCGGTGGAGGCGCGGCCCAGTCTCCGCACGGTCGCGACGTCCTCCTCGGCGGCGCGCCGCCGCCCGAGGTCGACGCCGGGCCGTCCGTCGCCCGCGGGCAGGTGCACGGCCATGCCGGCGTCCGCACCGGCCGAGGCGACGACCCGTTCGAGCTGGTCGCGGTCGGTGGTGATCGCGAGGGCCGGTACGACGGCCGCGGCCTGGCGCTCCGCCTTGGAGAAGGCGCGGTCGCGGGCCATCTCCTTGACGACGAGTCCGAGCGGGACGGCGAACGCGACCACCACCATGGTGGTGACCGCCAGGCAGACCTTGACCAGCGCCCATCTCATCGCGTCGGCTCGCCCTCCGCCGGCGGGTCGAGCTTCACGCCGACCCCGCGCAGGGTGTGCAGATAGCGGGGCCGGGCGGCGGTCTCCCCCAGCTTCCGCCGCAGCCACGACAGGTGGACGTCGATGGTCTGGTCGTCCCCGTAGGACTGCTGCCACACCTCGGCGAGCAGTTCCCGGCGCGGCACCACGACGCCCGGCCGGCGCGCCAGGAAGGCGAGCAGGTCGAACTCCCGCCGGGTCAGGTCGAGTCGTATGCCGTCCAGTTCGGCCTGGCGGCGCCGCGGGTCGACGGTCAGCCCGCCGACCCGCAGGACCGCGGGCGGCGCGGACCCGCCCGCGGCCGGCCGGGACCGGCGGAGGACGGCCGCCATGCGCGCCGAGAGGTGCTCCACGGAGAACGGCTTGGTGAGGTAGTCGTCCGCGCCGGCGTTCAGCAGCCTCACGATCTCCGCCTCGTCGTCCCGTGCGGTCGCGATGATCACCGGCACGTCGGTGATGCCGCGCAGCATCTTCAGCGCCTCGGAGCCGTCCAGATCGGGCAGTCCGAGGTCCAGGACGACGACGTCGAAACGGAAGTGGGCGACCTCGCGCAGCGCCTCGAGCGCCGTGCCGACGCTGCGCACGGTGTGCGAGGCGTCGGTCAGGTGGCGGATGAGCGCCGAGCGCACGAACTGGTCGTCCTCGACCACGAGCACACTTGCCATGCGCCGCACCGTACGCCATGCGCTCGGCCCGCAGCCCGCGCCTGTGGACAACTCCTGCGCTGTGGACGAGCCGTGCGGGCGACGGCGGGCGGGGGCCCGAGTGCCCGGGACCGGAAGCGGAACACGGGGGACCGACGCCGGAAGCGGAACACCGGGAAAGGTGCGCGGCACGGCGGGTGTGCGGCAGTATGGCCCGCGATGCGCAGAGGACTCCTGCACGTGCTCGCGTGGTCGCTCGCCACCGGCGCGGCGGCCACGCTGTCGTGGTGGGGCGTGCACACGGTGATGGCGGGAACGGCGTACGACCCGCCGCGGGCTCTGCCGATCACCGCGGCCGAGGCGGCCGCCCGGGTGTCCGCGCCGCCGACCGGGCCGACCGCGCCCGCCTCACCGTCCGCCACGGCCACCGGCCCTTCGCCGGAACCGCACCGGACCACGGCGCCGGCGGCGTCGCCCGCCGCTTCGGAGCCGCCGCCCACCGGCCCCGCTCCTTCGCCCTCGGCCGCTGCCTCGGGCCGGGTCAGGAGCTACGACACCGACGGCGGCCGCGCGGTCTTCGACCTCGGGTCGGTGAGCGCGTCCCTGGTGTCGGCCACCCCCGGGTCCGGCTGGTCCATGCAGGTGTGGAAGACGGAGTCCTGGATCCGGGTGGAGTTCAGTTCGGGCGCGGACCGGGTGTCGGTGTTCTGCACCTGGCACGACGGTCCGCCGCGGGTGGAGATCGGGAACTACTGAGCCGGACGGCCGCGGAGAACCGCGCCGCCCGCCTCGCGGCCCCGGCGCCACGACGGTGGCCGCAGGACCGGGACCGCCGCGGCGCCGGGGTCTCGGCGCCCGCGGTGGAGTCCCCTCGGGTCGCCGTTCCCGCGCCGGGCGGCACTCAGCGGAACAGGGAGGGCGGCGGGGCCGGGGAGTCGACGGCCGCCGCGTCCGTGACGGCCACTGCGCCACCGGTGAAGTCGGTGAGCGCCCTGCCGTGTTCGACCCGTCCGGGGTGCGGATCGGAGGCCGCCAGCCGGGTCAGTTCGGCGACCGGCAGCGGCAGGTCGGAGGCGAGGAGCACGGCGTTGCCGAAGCGCTTGCCGCGCAGCATCGACGGGTCCGCGACGAGGGCGAGGGCGGTGAACCGGGAGGCGGCGGTGGCGATCTGGCCGCGCAGGTGCGCCAGCGGGGGCCCGTCGGCGAGGTTGGCTGCGTAGAGCCCGCCCGGGCGCAGCGCCCTGCGCACCTCGTCGAGGAACTCGGCGGAGGTCAGGTGGGCCGGGGTGCGGGTGCCGCTGAACACGTCGGCGATGAGGAGGTCGGCCCAGCCGTCGGGCACCTTGGCCAGCCCCTCCCGGGCATCGGCGGACCGCACCCGGATGCGCGCCGCGGGTTCCAGGGGCAGTTCGCGGCGGACCAGTCGGACGAGAGCGGCGTCCCGCTCGACGACCTGCTGGGTGGAGCGGGGGCGGGTGGCGGCCGTGTAGCGGGCGAGGGTGAGGGCGCCGCCGCCGAGGTGCACGGCGCGGATCGGCCGGCCGGGCGGGGCTGCCAGGTCGACGACGTGGCCGAGGCGCCGCTGGTACTCGAAGGAGAGGTACGCCGGATCGTCCAGGTCGACGTGCGACTGCGGCGCCCCGTCGACGAGCAGGGTCCAGGCCCGCGCCCGGTCCGGGTCGGGTATCAGCTCGGCGAGCCCGCCGTCGACGTTCTCCACGACGGGCGCGGCGGCGGCCGACCGGCGCCGGGGTTTCCTGGACTTTCCCATCCGGCCATTATCGGGTCGGGCGCCCCGTTCGGCGCTCGCGACGTGCACGGCCGCCCCGGCACGAGCCCGGCCGGCACGAGCCCGGCCGCCCGGCCCGGCGGCCGCTTGCCGGTTCCGCCCGGCAGTCGGGCCCGGCCGCCGGTCACGGGCCGGGCGGCGGTTGCCCGGCCCGGCGGCCGTCGCCGGGCCGATGGCGCGATCGACGCCGGGCCGATGGCGCGATCGTCGCCGGCTCAGCGGCAGTTGTCGGCCACCTCGATCAGCCGGGCCGCCTCGTCCAGTGCCGCCCGCAGCTCCGCCGGGTCGGTCGCCGGGTCCGCCTCGCCCGGCGCGACCAGCCAGTCGGAGCCCTCGACCGGCGGCTCGGGGGTCGCCCGCCGTCCGCGTCCGTCGGTCCGGGTGCAGGTACTGCCCGGTACGTCCCAGCCGGCCGCGGTGCCGGGCGGGACCAGGAAGCCGAGGGTGTCGCGGTCGTCGTCGTGCAGGACCGGGCCGACCGCCTCGCCGGCCCCCCGGCGCAGGATGTCCACGGCTTCCAGGCCCTGCCGCGTCGGTACGGTCACGAGCTCGCACTCCCTCGGCGGCTCGCCGCGGTCCTGGCCCGGCGAGTGCCTCGGCAGCACCGGCACCGGACGAGGGTGGGACATACGGCTGATCTCCATCCCGGCCTCCACCACGGAATCCCCTGAACACCTGACAACACCTGTCGCGACTGTGCGCTCCGAAGGGTTCAACGCACGGCGGTGTCAACGGCTACGGCGGAAGTCCGCCGCAAAGGATGGCAGTTCATGGCAGATCGTGGATGAGATATCCGGTTTGTAGCCAAACACTGCGTGGCGGAACGACCACAGAAGGTACGTTCATGCCGCCGGAACCCGGGGTGCTCTCGCCGGTCCACAGGTCGTTTCGACCCCGTATCCGGCCTGGTTCGACGGTTCGCACGAGAGGACCCGGCCATGGCGTCGTCAACGGTGGCCTCATCACACCCTCATCAGCCGCCCCGCCCCAATCTGGCCTTCCGGCGGCTACGGGGCCGGCGCTCCCCCGCCGAGTTCGCCGCACTGGTGCGGCGGGCGGCCCGAGAGATCGGCGAGCGGGTGAGCTGCGACGCGCGCTACATCGGCCGGGTGGAGGCAGGCGAGATCCGCTGCCCGAACTACGCCTACGAGCGGGTGTTCCTGCACATGTTCCCGGGACGCACGCTCACGGACCTCGGCTTCGCGCCGCGTTCCTCGGTCCGCGGCCGCCGGGCCCGCCCCGGTGAGACGGAGCCGGGGTCCGGACCGTATGCACTGCCGGGTCCGCGCGACCCCGGGGAGCCGGGCACTCCGCCGGCACCGCAGGGCCCGCCGCGCGACCCGCGGCATCCGCACGGCCAGGACCGGCCGCCCTACGGGCACCACCCGCACCACCCGCACTACCTGCCCTACCAGCACCACCCGCACCATCCGCACGGCCTGTACGACAGGGACGACAACGACGAGGAGAGCGACGTGCTGCGTCGCGCATTCATGACCGGCTCGGGCGCCACGGTGGCCGCCGCCTCGCTGGGCCCGCTCGGGCCCGCCGTCGGCGCCGAGGCCGCGGCCCGGCCCGCACGCCGCGCCGGGGCGAGCGAGGTGAGCGCCCTGGAGGAAGCCGTCCGCAGGATCCGCCTGCTCGACGACCGGCACGGCGCGGACGGCCTGTACCGTCGCGCGGCGGCGCCCCTGCGCGCCGCGTACGCGCTGCTGGACGCAGGCGCCACCCGTCAGGCGACCGCCGACCGGCTGCACTCCGGCGCCGGCGAACTGGCCATCTCCGTGGGCTGGCTGGCCCACGACTCGGGCCGCTTCGACGACGCGCGCTCGCACTACGCCGAGGCGCTCGCGACCGCGCGGATGACCGGTGACGCCGCGCTGGAGGCGCACGCCTTCTGCAACACGGCGTTCCTCGCCCGCGACGCGGGGCGCCCGCGTGAGGCGCTGCGGGCCGCGCAGGCCGCGCAGCGCGTCGCGCGCCCCCTGGGCTCGGCCCGGCTGATGTCCCTGCTCGCGATGCGCGAGGCGGGCGGCTGGGCCGCGCTCGCCGACCGCGCGGGCTGCGAGCAGGCGCTGACCCGCGCGCAGGCCCTCTTCGGCCGGGGCGCCTCGGACCGCGACCCCGAGTGGATGAGCTTCTACGGCGAGGCCGAGTTGGAGGTGCTCCAGGCGCAGTGCTGGTCCACGCTGGGCGACTGGCGGCGGGCGGCGCTGCACGCGCGGCGGGCGGCGCAGCCGCAGGACCCGCACTTCACCCGGAACACCGCGCTGTACACGGCGGAGCTCGCGGACGACCTGGCGCGCGGGGGGCGGCCCGACGAGGCCGCCGCGGCGGGTATGCGGGTACTGGACCTGCTGGGCGACGTTCAGTCCTCGCGGATCCAGGGCATGCTCGCGGGCACGGCCCGGGTGCTGCTGCCGCACCGGCGGGCGTCCGGGGTGTCGGCCTTCCTGGAACGGCACGCCTCGTCGCCGCGCACGGCCTGAGCCGCGGCTCCCGGCCGCCAACCGCGGCCCTTCCGCCCCCCGCCTCAACGGTCGCCGCGCCTGGCCCCCGCCTCGGCCCTCGCCGCGCCTCGCCCCGCGCAGCACCGGGACGGCCACCCGCGCGACGGGCCACCACCGCCGGTCACACCGCCGGTCACACCGCCGCCACCGGGCCGCCTGGCGCCACCGTCCCGACGCGGCGCTCCGCCCCGCCGGCGCCCGTCCCGGCCGCTAGGGAGTCAGGTGCCCCAGGTCGTTCCAGGTCTCCAGGGCCGGCTCGCCGTAGGCCCAGCCGAGCACCGACAGGGACGTCGGGTTGAGGCGTATCCGGGCCGCGAAGTCCAGCGGCATGCCGAGCCAGCGGGCGCCGATCGAGCGCAGGATGTGGCCGTGGGCGAAGACCAGCACGTCCCGGTCGGCGGAGCGGGCCCAGGACACCACCTCGTCGGCCCGGGCGGCCACCTCGGCGAGGGACTCCCCGTCCGGGACGCCGTCGCGCCAGATGAGCCAGCCGGGGCGCCGTTCCTGGATCTCGGCGGGCGTCAGGCCCTCGTACCCGCCGTAGTCCCACTCCAGCAGCGCGTCCCAGGTCGCCGCGCGGTCCGCGAACCCGGCGAGCGAACAGGTCTCCCGCGCGCGGACCAGAGGGCTGGTGCGGACCTCGGCGTCCATCAGCCCCTCGAACGGTGCGCGGTGCAGTCGCTCGCCGAGCAGCTTGGCGCCGCGCCGCCCCTCCTCCAGGAGGGGTACGTCGGTCCTGCCGGTGTGCTTGCCGGACAGCGACCACTGGGTCTGTCCGTGCCGGGCCAGCAGGATGCGCGGTGCCATGTGCGACCTTCCGGGTGACAGGGAGGAGAACGACGGGGGAACCGTTCCATCATCGCGCACGCTGGTCAGGGGCAACCCGGGGGGCGGCGCTCGCGTCTCACAGGGCCGGGGGCGCCCTCGGGAACAGCCCGGGGACGCCGTAAGGTGGCAGGTCCGCGCGACCGGCGCCGCAGCGACAACGAAGGGGGAGGGCGGATCGGATGCCACCGACCGAGACACCGGGCATCGAGGAAGCCCCGCGGGCCCGGCTGCGCTGGTGGGCCGAACTGCCGCTGATCCTGCTGGTGTACGGCTGCTACTCGGCCGGGCGGCTGCTGGTGCGCGGCGACGTGTCCGAGGCGGTCGGCCACGGCCTGGCGATCCTGCGGATCGAGCAGTTCCTGCACATCGACGCCGAGCATCCGCTGAACCGCCTGTTCACCCGGGCCGCCTGGCTCGGGGTGCCGGCCGACTTCTGGTACGCCTCGCTGCACTACCTGGTCACCCCGCTCATCCTGGTGTGGCTGTTCAGGTCGCGCGCCTGGGACTACCGCCGGGCCCGGACCTGGCTGATGACCTCGACCTTCATCGGGCTGATCGGCTTCACGCTGCTGCCCACCTGCCCGCCGCGGCTGCTGGCCGGCGCGCACGGCTTCGTGGACTCGATGGCCCAGTACAGCTCCTACGGCTGGTGGGGCGGCTCCGCGAGCGCACCGCGCGGCATGGGCGGTATGACCAACCAGTACGCGGCCATGCCGAGCCTGCACGTCGGCTGGGCACTGTGGTGCGGGGTCATGATGTGGCGGCACGGCGGCACCCGCGCGGCGAAGGTCGCCGGCGTCGTCTACCCGCTGACCACCGCGCTGGTGGTGATGGGCACCGCCAACCACTACCTGCTGGACGCGGTCGCGGGCGTCGCCGTGATGGGCGTCGGCCTGCTGCTGGCGCCGTGGGTGATGCGCGCCCTGGACCGCGGGCGCGGGTGGCTGGGAGCGTGGGTGCCGTTGCTGCGGCCGGGCACCGGGACGGTCGGCGCGCCAGGGGCCGCGGCCGTCTCCCGGGACGGCGGGGACCCGAATGTCAGTGTCGGATGCCAGACTTCCCCGGGTGAGCGATTCCCACGGCAGCGCGATGCACGGCCCGGCACCGGAGCGGAGCCCGGTGCCAGCCCCGCGGAGGCGGGAGACGGCGCTCCGGCACCGGCTCGCTGAGCTGCGCGGACCCGACGTACCGGCCAAGGCCCTGGACGCGCGCGCCCTCGCGGCGCTCGCCGCGAACCCCGGATGCGACAGACGCGCCGTCCTCGACGGCGCCGGGGTGGACAAGGCCGCGCTGGCGGGCGCGCTGGGCACGCCCTCGGCGTTCGGGCAGTCCCAGTTCGCGCTCACCCGGGGCAACGCCTTCGAGGCGCGGGTGAAGGCGGACGGCGGTGCGGAGCTGCTGAGGCTGGTCCGCGAACGGCTGGATCCCCGGGCCGAACCGCCGGAGCGGGCACGGGTTCCCGATCTGTCCGCGTCGGGTCCCGAGGGCCGCACGGCGCGCACCGCGCTCGCGCTGCGCGAGGCCGTGGCGGCGGGCGGCTGGACGCTGCTGGACCACCCGATGCTCGCGCTGGACGTGGCAGGGGCCCCCGCGTTCCTGGAGCCGGACGCGGTGGTCGTGCACCCGGACGGCGGCTGGACGGTCGTGGAGATCAAGTCGTTCCCGATGCTGGACGGCTCGGCGGACCCGGCGAAGGTGGGAGCGGCCGCCCGGCAGGCCGCCGTCTACGTGCTGGCGCTGGAGCAGGTGGCCGCCCGCCTCGACCCGCCGCCGCGGGTGCGCCACCGGGTGCTCCTGGTGTGCCCCAGGGACTTCTCCAACCTGCCCACCGCCTCCGCCGTCGACGTGCGCAAGCAGCGCGCGGTCACCAGGCGGCAACTGGCCCGCCTCGCCCGCCTGGAGGACATCGCCGAGGCGCTGCCCGAGGGGACCTGCTTCTCCCCCGAACAGCCCGCGCAGCGGCTCACGGCCGCCGTCGAGTCGGTCCCGGCGGCGTACGCGCCGGAGTGCCTGGCCACCTGCGAGCTGGCCTTCCACTGCCGGGACCGGGCCCGCGCGGACGGCGCGGTGACCTCGCTGGGCCGTTCGGTCCGCGCCGAGCTGGGCGGTCTGACCCGGGTCGGTGACGTCCTGGCGGCGGCTCGCGGGGAGGCCGGGGACCCCGCGGACCCGGCGGTGGCCGCGCTGCGCCGGGCGGCGGCCCTGCGGGCGGAGGCCCTGAGCGGTGCCGTTCCGGCGGCCGCGGCGACCGGGGAGGCGGTATGTCCCTGATCACCGGCCTGGCCCGGCTGGAGGCGGTCGCCGCCGGGCGCGCCCTGCCCCTGACCACGGTCCGCCACCGCCACCTGTCCGACCGTCCGCTGGTGCTGGTGCCGCTGACCACGGCGGGCGAGGCGGGCGCGCCGCTCGGCGCGCTGGTCGGCACCGAGCGGGACGCGCCGCGGTTGCTCGTCGTACCGCAGCCGCGTGACCGCGAGCGCAGGTTCGCGTTCCTGTCCGAGCTGGCCGACGCGGTGCTGCCGTACGTCGACGCGCACGCCGGGGCCGTGGAGCCCGCCGAGCGGACCGAGACCGATCCGGAGACCGGCAGACGGGTCAGGGTGGAGGTCGAGCTGTGCGCGGACGCACCGCAGTTGATCGTGCCGAGCAGCGCGGGCGTAGACCTGGTCCGGCTGCTCGGCCGGTCGATGCGGTTCCGGCGGACGGCGGAGCAGGACCCGGAGGCCCTGCATCCGGCACCGCCGCGGGTGCCGCTGCTGGGGCGGTGGCTCACCCACTTCGGCGAGCGGGCCCGGGTACCCGGTTCCTCGCTGCTGCTTCCCCTGACCGAGGTGCTGGCGCGGCACTGGGCGACCGGCCAGTCCGGGCTGGAGGACCAGCACCTGGGCGCACTGCTGGCGTGGATCGACCCCCCGGACGGCGTCCCGGGGGCGCAGGCGGCGCTGCGCGCCGAACTCGCCCGGGACGACGCGGGGCAGCTGCTGTGCCCGCCCGCCGGCCCGGCCACCGATCCCGCCTTCGACAACCGGCTGCTCGCGCCGGCCGTCGAGCGCTACGACCGGGCGCGTACCGCTCTCGCCGCCGCCGAGGACGGACCGGAGGCGGACGCCCGGCTGGGCGCCCTCGCCGACGCGGAGCAGGAGATCCGGGAACTGGTGCGCAGCCGCACCCAGCCCACCTGGGAGAAGGTCTGGCAGGGCCTGGACCTGCTGCGGGCGCTGCCCGAGGGCGGGCATGTGGCCCAGCGGTGGACGCGCGACCGCTGGTCGTTCACCGGCCACCGCGACCGGGTGCTGGCGGGCGAGCCCCCGCAGCCGCGCCACGACGACGCCGTCACCGCGGCGAGCAAGCTCGCCGCCCGCGAGCGCGAACAGGCCCGGCTGGAGGCCCAGGAGGCGCTGGACGATCCCCTGGTGATGGCCGGGCGGCGGCTGGCCGGCGAGGCGTTCGCGGGAGAGGTCACCGACGTGGTCATGGCCTACAGCGAGAGCCGGCGGCCCAGCCCGCGGCCGCTGGTCACGGTCCGCACCGACGACCGGCCCCGTCTCGGCGGGCGGGCCAGGGTCTACCGGTCCCTGGACGGGAAGCCGCAGGCGGCCGAGTACGCGGGGCAGGAGGAGGACGGCGCTCTGGTGGTGCTGCGCATCGTCGACCGGATGGGCCGCGGCAAGGAGCCGGCGGAGGGCTCGGTGCCGGTGAAGGGCGACCGGGTCTGCTTCACGCTGTTCGAGCACGAGCAGCGCGGCGGCGCGAAGCTGCCGGAGCCGGAGGACACGCCGTGGACGCACGGCGGGCCGCCCGGGGAGCGGCCGCCGGAGCCGGCCGACGCGGTGACCGGGGAGGACGTGCTGTGACGGCGGCCGAGACGGACTTCGATCCGGGGGCCGCGGCCACCCGGGCCACGGACGCGATCCTGGCGGACACCCTGCACAGCCCGCACCGCGGCGTCGTCGTCGACTCACCGCCGGGCGCCGGGAAGTCCACCCTGGTGGTGCGGGCGGCGCTGGAACTGGCCAGCGCCGGCCGCCCGCTGATGGTGGTGGCGCAGACCAACGCGCAGGTCGACGATCTGGTGCTGCGGCTCGCGGAGAAGGACCCGGAACTACCGGTGGGGCGCCTGCACAGCAGCGACGCCGACCCGTACGACCGGGCGCTGGACGGCCTGCCGCAGGTGCGGACCTCGGCGAAGGCGGCCGATCTGGCGGGGCTGCCGGTGGTGGTGTCCACCGCGGCGAAGTGGGCGCACGTCAGGGTGGACGAGCCCTGGCGGCACGCGATCGTCGACGAGGCGTACCAGATGCGGTCGGACGGTCTGCTCTCCGTGGCCGGACTGTTCGAACGGGCGCTGTTCGTGGGCGACCCGGGCCAGCTCGACCCGTTCGCGATCGTGGGCAGCGAGCAGTGGGCGGGCCTGGCGTACGATCCGTCGGCGTCCGCGGTGACGACCCTGCTCGCGCACAATCCCGGACTTCCCCAGCACCGGCTGCCGGTGTCGTGGCGGCTGCCGGCGTCGGCGGCTCCGCTGGTGTCGGACGCCTTCTACCCGTACACGCCCTTCCGCAGCGGTACCGGGCACGGCGACCGCCGGCTCTCCTTCGCCGTCCCCTCGGACGGCTCCGGTCCGGACCGGGTGATCGACGAGGCGGCCGTCTCGGGCTGGGGTCTGCTGGAGCTGCCGGCGCGGCACACCCCGCGCACCGACCCGGAGGCGGTGCGGGCGGTGGCGGCGGTCGTGCGCAGACTGCTGGACAGGGGCGGTGCGTCGGTGTCGGAGCGCTCGGCGGAGCCGGCCCCGCTGACCGCCGACCGGATCGCCGTGGGCACCGCCCACCGAGACCAGGCGGCGGCGGTGCGGGCGGCGCTCGCCGAGCTGGGCGCGGGCGGGGTCGCCGTCGACACGGCGAACCGGCTCCAGGGCCGGGAGTTCGAGGTGACGGTGGTCCTGCACCCGCTGTCCGGCCGCCCGGACGCCACCGCGTTCCATCTGGAGACCGGGCGGCTGTGCGTCCTGGCCTCCCGGCACCGCCACGCCTGCATCGTCGTGTGCCGTGCGGGCGTGGGCGAACTGCTCGACGACTACCCGTCGACCGAGCCGGTGCAGCTCGGTACGGTCATGAAGTTCCCGGACGGGTGGGAGGCGAACCACGCGGTGCTGGCGCGGCTCGGGGAACATCGCGTCGTCTGGAGGCCTTGATATTCCGGGGGCGCACGGTGCGGCCGAGGCCCCCTTGCGCCGACGCGGGAGAATGGAAGGCGGTCCGCCCTCCGCCGGGCGGCCGACCGGGGCCCTGACGGGCCCGAGCGGGCGGCCGGACGGCCCGGACCCCGGTGGCCCGCACACCGCCGGCGCCCGGTTCCCCGACTCCCGACCACGACCCCGACGCACCCGACCGTTTCAAGGAGGACCTGATATGGCGGAGCCCACGCCGCGTCCCCACGAGCCGCGGCTACGCCCCGCGCCCCTGCTGTTCGAGCCCGCGGCCGCGGCCGCGGACCCGGAGCACTTCTTCGACCTGGAGTCGATCGACGATCCGCGGGCGCTGCTGGCGCGGGCGACCGAGCTGACCCTCGCGTTCCGCGCGGCGACCGACCGGGCCGTGGAGTTCCAGGCCATCGCCGCGGCCCAGCTCGCCGATCCGCGGCGGTTCGACAGGCTGACGGCGGCGGACATCGCCGAGCGGGCCGAGTGGACCGAGGACTACGCGACGCGGATGGTCGAGTTCGGGCGGGACCTGCTCAGGAGCGGCGAGGGCGCCGCTGCGGGCTACGTGGATCCGGTCTGATCCGCCCGGCATATGCCGGGCGGGCACGATACCCCTTCTCCCGGCGGCACGTCCCGGATTCCCGCAACTCTGCGGAGGCATCCGCTCACGGCAGGTAGATGTAGACGGCATGAGCAGTATGTGCCATGTCACCCAGGTCACCCGCGACGGCGCCGCCTGGCTCGCCTCCGCAGGAACGTATCCGCGCAGCACGCTCGCGCTGTGGGAGGAGCAGCCGAACGCCCCGCTCGTACTGCCCTGCGGCTCCGTCTTCGACGTGGTCGGCGTGCCCGCGCTGTTCGGCCGCCGCATGCTGGACCGGCTGTGGAACGAGGGACCGGGCTCGGGCCCGGTGGCCGTGCTGCGGGGGCGGGTGCTGCTGTTCGCCGCTCCGGGCACCGCCCAGCGGCTGCCGTCGCTGCTGGACTGGGAGGAGTGGGGCGGCCGGGACCGTGCGGCCGCCGTCCCGCCCCTGCTGTGCCACGGCACCGGTGACGCGGTGACGGTGCCGGCCCTCGCCGGGGAGGCCGCGGCCGGCTCGGCGAGCCGCTGGCTGGTCGCCCCGGACACCCGCCGCCCCTGGCTGCCGGGGCCGGAGGTGCTGCTCTGGGCGGCCGTCCGGGCGGCCCGTGCGGCCGTGCGGATATCGATTTCACGCCCCACCGGGCAGGATGCTAAGGTCTACGACGTCAGCAGGCGCCGCTAGCTCAGTTGGTTAGAGCAGCTGACTCTTAATCAGCGGGTCCGGGGTTCGAGTCCCTGGCGGCGCACTTGTCGGTCGAGGGCCGGTTCGCAGGGATGCGGACCGGCCCTCGGTCGTTGTCCGCGCCACCGGCGCCCCCCGCGCCGGGCGCGGCCTCCGCGCCCGCCCGGCGCGCGGGGAGGGGCGACCGGTCAGGGGGAGGTCGCGCCCGGCGTGATCCGCACCGTCCACGCGCCCGACGGCGTCCGCCCCTGCACCTGCACCCGTACGCCCTCCCCGGGCACCGTGAAGCTCTCACCGAGGCCGACCGGGGCGTCCGCGAGCGGCGGGTAGACCGAGTCGCCCCAGCAGGCCTCGCCGTGCGGGTGGGCGTCGATCACCTCGACCGGTCCGGCACCGGACCGGGTGGAGCTGCGCACCCGGTACACGAGGATGCCGCTCCGGCAGGCGGCCCGGTCATTGCCGAGGCGGCCTCGCGCCTCGAGCGCCAGCACCCGGTGCGGGCCGGTGCGGACCACGGCGAGTTTGGTCCCGCCGCCCAGGCCGAAGGCCGGGACGCCCGTCGGGCCGGTCACCGGCACGTTCGGTCCGGCGGCCAGGGGCTCCAGGGTCAGGCGGGTCGAGCCGGTCCCGGGCACGCACACCACCTGGCGGGGGTCAAGCCAGCCCAGCTTCCACTTGTGCCAGCCGAACAGTTCCGGCGCCAGCCCGAACTGGCTGCCCATCAGGTCCCAGTCGCCGACGTAGGTGTCCCAGTCGCCCTTGCCGTCGACCGGACGGTGGTAGAGGTCGGGCAGGTCGAAGACGTGGCCGGTCTCGTGGGCGAGGACCAGGCGGTCCGGCGGGTGCTTCTCGAAGACGGTGACCACCCTCCGCAGGGGGGTGCCGTCCACCTGCAGCGGCCGGCCCAGGTTGACCACCTTCGTGGCGTCCGAGTCGACACCGGGGGCGTCCGGGTCGGCGACGAGGTAGACGATGTCGTAGCGGGAGAAGTCGACGTAGGGGTCGCTGACGGCGAGGGCGTCGCGCAGATAGGCGGCACGGTGCACCGCGTCCCAGTCCCGCCGTATGACGTACGCCGTGGAAGGTCTCGGCATCCGGATCCACCGGTGCAGGGGATGCGGGCGCAGCGTGAAGCGCCCGTAGGAGGCGCGGGCGAAGTAGCGGCTGGTGGCCGGGAAGTGGTCGGCCGCCAGCTCGGCCGGGGTGGTGACCGGCGCCGCGTCCGGGAAGGACAGGAAGACCATCACCGCGTCCAGCGGGCGGATCGGCCGGGGATACGCGGCGTTCCAGGTGTCCAGTCCCTCCGAGTGGTGGGCGGCGGTGCGGGACAGCGCGCAGGGCTCCGCCGAAAAGGGCTCGGCGACCGAGGGCGCGCTGATCAGGGAGGTCGCGGCGAGCGCCGACATGACGGTGAACACGGCCGCGGTGCCGCGCAGCCGGGACCTGGGCAGCGCGGCACCCGGCCGTCCGATGCGCCCGGCGGCCGCACGAGCGAGTCCCTTCAGGGGCAGCTGACGCGGCAACGGGGCCTCCGGGTGCGGTTGGGGATCACCGCACCCAGCTTGGGCGAGCTTATGGTGGTATGCCCTGTTTATCTGATCCGGACGTGTGAGGGATCCGACAGGATTCCGAGACGCGGGCGACCGCGCGACACCCCCGAAGCGCTTACAGAACGTCACAACTGGTCGAGGGTGGGGAGAACCCGCCCAGCAGCGGGCAGAAACGATCCGGTGGGACCGGCCGCCGACCGGCGGCCGCGGCCCGACGGCTGGAAGGGGCCCGTGCCAGCCTCTATGATCGGCACACTTTCCGGCACGGACAGAGATCGAGTGCACTGCGGGAGCGAGCGGTGAGCGGAACCTCCGAAGGACCGACGCCCGCGGCAGACCTCGACCGGTCGGCCGTCACGGAGCGTGAAGCCGTCACAGCCACCGGTACTACCGGAATCCCTCCCTCCGTCGCTCCGGCGTACCGCTCCGCCTTCACCGCCGCCCCGCTGGCGATGGCCGTGGTCGACCAGGAGGGCATGGTCACCGAGGCCAACGACGCCTTCGGCAGGCTGTTCGGCGCCGAGCCGGTCGCGCTCGCCGGGCGGGCCGCCGCCGACCTGGTCGAGCTCGCCGCCGACGACCGCACCTGGCACGCCTACCGGGAACTGCTGCGGGGCCGCCGGGCGACGGTGCGCTGCACCCGGCGGCTGAAGCAGTCCACCGACCGCACCCGCTGGGTCCAGGTCACCGTCTCACCGCTCGCCGGCGACGGGCCCGGACTGCTGCTGTCGGCCGCCGACATCAGCGCCCGCCGCGAACTCCAGGACCGGCTGCGGCACGTGGAGTTGCACGATCCGGTGACCCGGCTGCCGAACCGCACCCTGTTCTTCGAGCGGCTGTCGGCCGCCCTGGACCCGGAGGCGTACACACTGGGCGGCACCGGCCGGGTCGGCCTGTGCTACCTGGACCTGGACGGTTTCCGCGCGGTCAACGACAGCCTCGGCCACCGCGTCGGCGACCGACTGCTGGCGGCCGTGGCAGAGCGGCTGACCCGCTGCGCGGACCAGGCCGGCCACGGCAGGGCCGGCGCGCCGCTGGTCGCCCGGCTGGGCGGGGACGAGTTCGCGCTGCTGGTCGAGGACTCCACCGGCACCGAGCAGCTCGCGGACCTGGCGGAGTCGGCGCTGACCGCCCTTCAGGAGCCCTTCGACCTGGCCGGCCGGCGGCTGTCGCTGTCCGCGTCGATCGGCGTCGTCGAGCGGCACGCGGCCGGCACCTCGGCGACCGGCCTGATGCAGGCCGCCGACACGACGCTGTACTGGGCCAAGGCCGACGGCAAGGCCCGCTGGACACTGTTCGACCCCGAACGCAACGCCCACCTGATGACCCGCCAGGCCCTGGCCGCCGGACTGCGTCCGGCCATCGAGCGGGGCGAGTTCGTGCTGGAGTACCAGCCGCTGGTCGGTATGGCGGACGGCCGGGTGGGCGGGGTCGAGGCGCTGGTGCGCTGGAACCATCCGCGGTTCGGACTGCTCCCGCCGAATCGGTTCATCCCGCTGGCGGAGGAGGACGGCTCGATCGTTCCGCTCGGCCGGTGGATTCTGGACACGGCCTGCCACCAGGCGCGCCGCTGGCAGGTGGACCACCCCGACGAGTCACCCCTCTTCGTCAGCGTCAACGTGGCCGTCCGCCAGCTCTGGGACTCCGACCTCGTGGCGGACGTGGCGCAGACCCTGGCGGAGACGGGCCTGTCCCCCCGGCTGCTGCAACTGGAACTCACCGAGTCCGCGGTGATGGGCTCCGCGGGCCGCCCGCTGCAGACGCTCCAGGCCCTCAGCGACATGGGCGTGGGAATCGCCATCGACGACTTCGGCACCGGCTACTCGAACCTGGCCTACCTCAGCCGGCTGCCGGTCAAGGCGCTGAAACTGGACGGCTCCTTCGTCCGCGGCTTCCAGTTCGACGGCGGTGAGGCGCAGCCCAGCCCGGCGGACGAGGTCATCGTCGAGGCGATGATCCAGCTGGCCCACCGGCTGGGCCTGACCGTCACCGCCGAGTGCGTGGAGACGCCGGCCCAGGAGAACCGGCTGCGCGCCATCGGCTGCGACACCGGGCAGGGCTGGCTGTACTCGCGGCCGGTCCCACCGGACGGCATCTCCGGACTGCTGGGCGACACGCTCCCCTGCCCCCAGCGGTGAACCGCCCGCGGCGGTGGACCGCCCCCGGCCACGACCTGTCCGGCACGGAGCGGATGACCGCCCCCCGGGACCGGGATCCGGACCGGCGGACCGGGACCGGGACCGGGACCGGGATCAGCCGGCCGCCGGGAGGCCGTAGGCGTCGGCGATGAGCTGGTAGGAGCGCAGCCGTGTCTCGCCGCTGTGCGCGTTGCCGGTGAGCATCAGCTCGTCGGCGCCGGTGCGCTTGTGGAGGGCGTCGAGACCGCTGCGGACCTCCTCCGCGGTGCCGTGCACGACGTTCGCGCTCCAGGAGGCGACGAACTCCTCCTCCGCCGGGCTGAAGACGTGCGCCTCGGCCTCCTCCGGCGACGGCACCAGACCCGGGCGGCCCCTGCGCAGCCGCAGCATGTTCAGGGCGGCCGCCCGCACCTGGCGCCCGGCCTCCCGCTCCTCGTCGGTGGCGAGGGCGGCGACGCCGATGAGGGCGTAGGGCTCGGCGAGCACCGTGGACGGCCGGAAGGACTCCCGGTACAGGTCGAGCGCGGGGACGGTGTTCTGCGCGGAGAAGTGGTGGGCGAAGGCGAAGGGCAGGCCGAGCGTTCCGGCGAGCCTGGCGCTGAACCCGGAGGAGCCGAGCAGCCAGATCGGCGGGCGGTGCACCGACTGGACACCGCCGGGAGAGGTGGCCTGGACCGGGCCGGGCACGGCGTGGACGCGCCGGTAGGGGTGGCCGTCGGGGAAGTCGTCGTCGAGGAACCGGGTCAGCTCGGCGAGCTGCTGCGGGAAGTCGTCGGCGCCCTCGTGCAGCCGTTCGGTGCGGCGCAGGGCGGCGGCCGTGGCACCGTCCGTGCCGGGCGCCCGGCCGAGACCGAGGTCGACGCGGCCGGGGGCGAGGGCCTCCAGGGTGCCGAACTGCTCGGCGATGACCAGCGGGGCGTGGTTGGGCAGCATCACCCCGCCCGAGCCGAGCCGGATGCGCTCGGTGCGGGCGGCGAGGTGGGCCAGGATCACCGCGGGTGAGGACGAGGCGACACCGGGCATGGAGTGGTGCTCCGCCACCCAGTAGCGGTGGAAGCCGCGGGACTCGGTCAGGCGGGCGAGGTCGACGCTGGTGCGCAGGGCGTCGGTGGCGGTGCGTCCGGCGCCGACCGTGACCAGGTCCAGCACCGAGAGCGGTACGGGTGCGCCGCCCCGGGCCGTGCCCCGGATGCCGTCCGCCGCGCCGCGGCTGCCGTCCGCCGGGGCCCGGCGCTCCTCGCCGGTGGGGTCGTCTGCGGCCACGGTGGTGCCTCCTGCGTCGTACGGCGTGCTGTCCTCGCGTGACCAACCGGACGGCGCCCCCGTCTATTCCGGGGACCGGGCAACGGGCACCGGCCCGCTCGCCCCGCGCACCGCACCCCGAACCCCGGACTGCCGGGCGCCGGGCCCCGGGCGCCGCGCTCCGGGGCACCGCGCTCCGGTCGCCGGTCGCCGGTCGCCGGTCGCCGGTCGCCGGTCGCCGGTCGGAGCGTCCGTTGGCACCGGCGTCCGACGGACGGTCGGCGGCCTCCGGGAGTCGGCGGTCGGCGGCCTCCGGTGGTCGGTGGTCGGCGGCGGTCGCCCGCGGCCGCTCAGGCCTGGACGAGCGGCTCCCGCAGGAACAGCGCGCCCAGCTCGGGGGCGTTCACCCTCCGGTCCACCAGCCGCAGCCCTTCCCACACCGTGACCTGGTTCGCGGTGAGGACCGGTTTGCCGAGCTCCTTCTCCAGCTGCGGCAGGTGCCCGGCGGTGTGCAGGGCCGTGTCCGGCAGCAGCACCGCCTCCGCGTCCGGCCGGTCCGCCTCCCGGGCCAGCGCCAGCACCTGCTCCCCGCCCCAGGTGCCGACCTCCGCCGCGGTGATGATGCCGGCCCCGCACACCCCGGTCACCTCCGCGCCGGCGGCCCGCAGGAAGTCGGCGAACAGCCGTGCCACGTCGTCCGGGTAGGTGGCGCCGACCGCGACCCGGCGCACCCTCAGCTCCGCCACCGCGTGGGCGAAGGCGAACGAGGTCGACGAGGCGGGCATGCCGGCCGCCCGGGCGAGGGAGCGCACCTGTTCGTGGGCGCCGTCCCAGCCGCGCACGAAGCTGCCGCTGGTGCACGCCCACACCACCGACTCGGCCCCGGACCGCCGCAGCTCCTCGACCCCTGCGGCGAGCCGCTCCGGGGCGCCCATCCGGAGCAGCGCGTCCACCCGATGGGCATCCTCGCCGATGTCCGTGTGGACCAGGTCCAGCCGGATGTCACTGCCGAGGAGCTGCTCGATCCGCGGATAGTCGTCCTCTCCCGAGTGTCCCGGGTAGAGGAATCCGAGTGCTGTCATGTCCACCCTTCCTGCTGCTCTCCGTCGTGAACCCGCGGCCGCGGCGGCTCGGAGGGCCACATGCGCGCCGACTCGTCCAGCAGAGCCTGGTACGGCCCCACTGCCCCGGTACCCAGCCGGCGCAGCGCCGCCCACATCGTGACCTGGTTGGCCGACAGGACCGGCATCCGCAGCTCGGCCTCCAACTGGGGGATCACGTCGTAGGTGGGCAGGTTGGTGCAGCTCAGGAAGAGGGCGTCGGCCCCGCCGACCGCCACCGCCTGCCGCGCCATCTCGACCACGTCCCGGTAGGGCACCTTCCAGATGTGCCGCGTCAGGCCCATGAACACGCACCCCGTCACGGTGACGCCGGCCTGTGCCATGTAGTCCTCCAGCGCCCGGGTCACCGAGACGGTGTACGGGGTGACCAGCGCGACCCGCCGGGCGCCGATTTCGGCGAGGGCCTCCAGCAGCGCTCCGGAGGTGGTCACCGAGGGCACCGCACCCGCCTGGACCATCGCCTCGCACATCAGCCGCTCCCCGGCGATCCCGTCGACGAAGCTGCCGGAGGCGCAGGCGTAGGCGACGACCTCGGGCGTGACCTCGACCAGGGTGTGCACCGCGCGGCTCAGCGTCTGGTGCTCGCTGACCAGCCGGGCCAGGTCGAGACCGACCTCGACCGGCACGTACGGCGTCCGGGTGAGATGGAGCGAGACGTCGTCCGGGGTCCAGCGCCACAGCTCCCGGTCGAGAGCGAAGTCGAAGGGGGCGACGACACCGACTCCGCGCTGGGGGCGGGGGCCGCCGAGAAAAGTGACGTCCATGGCAGACACCGCCTGACGGTGAGGTGGGGAGGGTGCAAACCTTCACGAAAGCGCCCGTGTTGACGAAGGTAGGTTGGGGTGCGAGCGTGGTCAATCCGCGCATCTCAGACACCCTGTTCTCGAGCCGGTTTCCGCCCCCACGAGTCGACATCCGTCCCACGCGAAACACTGTTCACAGCAGTCCGCCGCCCTCCTCGGAGCGGCGCCCGCCCCGCGGTGGGCGCCTTCCCCCGGGCGGGCCCCGCCTCCGCCGCCAGCACCACCCCGCCGACCTCCCGGAGCACTGCCGCCCATGGCCGTCCCCACCCTGCTCGTCCTCGACGCCGACCCCCCTCCCCGGCTCGGCCGGCTGACCGGCCGAGCCCGCGTCGTGCACACCGACGAGGCGCACCTCGCCGAGCGGCTTCCCGACGCCGACATCCTGCTGATCTGGGACTTCACCTCGCAGGCGGTGCGCGCGGCCTGGCCCGGCGAGGGCCCGCGACCGGGCTGGGTGCACACCGCGAGTGCGGGCGTGGACCATCTGATGTGCCCGGAACTCGCGTCCTCCGACACGGTGGTCACCAACGCGCGCGGCGTCTTCGACCAGCCGATCGCCGAGTACGTCGCCGCCCTCGTGCTGTGTTTGGCGAAGGATCTGCCGCGCACCTGGGAGCTCCAGCAGCGGCGGGAGTGGCGGCACCGCGAGACGCAGCGGGTGGCCGGAACTCGTGCCTGTGTGGTGGGCTCCGGGCCGATCGGCCAGGCGATCGCCCGCACCCTGGGGGCGCTCGGTGTCACGGCTGCCGTGGTGGGTCGCACCGCGCGCGCCGGTGTCCACGGTCCCGACGACCTCGACCGGCTGCTGGCCCGTGCCGACTGGGTGATCTCGGCGGCCCCGCTGACCGAGCGGACGCGGGGCATGTTCGACGCGCGGCGTTTCGCACTGATGACTCCCTCGGCCCGGTTCGTCAACGTCGGCCGCGGGCAGCTCGTGGACGAGGAGGCGCTCGCCGAGGCGCTGCGCGGGCGGAGCATCGCCGGCGCGGCCCTGGACGTCTTCACCGCCGAGCCCCTCGGCCCGGACAGCCCCCTGTGGCGGGTGCCGGGCCTGCTGGTCTCCCCGCACATGAGCGGCGACACGATCGGGTGGCGGGACGAACTGGGTGAGCAGTTCCTGGAGTTGTACGAGCGCTGGGTGGCGGGCAGGCCCCTGGTGAACGTGGTCGACAAGAAGCGCGGGTACGTACCCGGGCACTGACGCCTCAGGGAGGGTGTGCATGACACAGCTCACCGAGCTGACCGCCGCACGGCTCGTCGAGGGCTACCGCAAGGGCGAGTTCGATCCGGTGCAGGCGGCCCGTGCGGCCCTGGAGCGGGCCGAGGCGGTGCAGCCCCGGGTGAACGCGTTCGTCCGGCTGCTCGCCGAGGAGGCCCTGGACCAGGCGCGGGCGTCCGCGGACCGCTGGCGGCGCGGCGAACCCGCCGGGCCGCTCGACGGCGTCCCGGTCACCGTGAAGGACATCCTGCTGCTGCGCGGCCATCCGACGCTGAAGGGTTCCAGGACCGTCCCCGAGCAGGGCGACTGGGACGAGGACGCACCCTCGGTGGCGCGGCTGCGCGAGCAGGGCGCCGTCCTGATCGGCAAGACGACGACGCCCGAGTTCGGCTGGAAGGCCGTCACCGACTCCCCGCTGTCCGGCGTCACCGGCAACCCGTACGACCCGGCCCGCACCGCGGGCGGCTCCAGCGGCGGCAGCGCGGCGGCGGTGGCACTGGGCGCGGCCCCGGTGTCGCTGGGCACGGACGGCGGCGGCAGCGTGCGCATCCCGGCGTCCTTCTGCGGCGTCTTCGGGCTCAAGCCGACCTACGGCAGGGTCCCGGTGTATCCGGCGAGCGCCTTCGGCACGCTGGCGCACGTCGGGCCGATGGCCCGGGACGCGGCGGACGCGGCGCTGCTGATGGACGCGATCGGCGTCCCGGACTCCCGGGACTGGTCGGCGCTCGGGCCGGCCGCCGCGCCGTACACGCAGGCGCTGGCGGAGGGCGTGCACGGACTGCGGGTGGCGTACTCGCCCTCGCTCGGCGGCCAGGTCGCCGTGCAGCCGGCCGTCGCGACGGCGGTGCGGCGGGCGGTGGAGCGGCTCGCCGGGCTCGGTGCCTACGTCGAGGAGACCGACCCGGACGTCACCGAGCCGCTGGACGCCTTCCACACGCTGTGGTTCAGCGGGGCCGCCCGGCTGACCCAGCACTTCGGGCCGCACCAGCGCGAGCTGCTGGACCCTGGGCTGCGCGAGGTGTGCGCGCTCGGCGCCCGGTACAGCGCGCTGGACTACCTGGCGGCGGTGGACGTGCGGATGGACCTGGGCCGGCGGATGGGCCGCTTCCACGAGACCTACGACCTGCTGCTCACCCCGACCGTGCCGATCACGGCGTTCGAGGCGGGCGTGGAGGTGCCGCGCGGTTCGGGGCACCGGCGCTGGACGGGCTGGACTCCGTTCACCTACCCCTTCAACATGACGCAGCAGCCCGCGGCCACGGTCCCGGTGGGCGTGGACGCGGACGGGCTGCCGGTCGGTCTGCAGATCGTCGCGGCGCGGCACCGCGACGACCTGGTGCTGCGGACGGCGCACGCGCTGTACACGTCGGGGGCGGCCTCCTCGGCCCTCGCGCCCGCCGACCGCTGAGCACCCCTCCCCCGCCCGGCGCCGTCGGCGCGGCGGGCGGGGGAGCAGTCGGAGGCGAGGGGCTCAGGCGCGCCGGAAGGCGAGGGTCTCCCCCGCCGCTCCGGAGCGCCAGAGGTCGTTGCAGGCCTCGGCCATGACGGACAGTCCGTCCACGACCTGGCCCCAGACGATGCCGGGCACCCAGCCCACGTCCCCGTTCATGAGCAGGTTGTTGCGCTCGTAGAACAGGGCCAGGTCCACGACGGTCGTCCCGGCGCGGACCTCGCGGTCGTAGCCGTACGCCTTCGTGCCGAGCTGGGTCCCGCCGAAGGAGAAGTAGCACAGGTCGCCGGGGATGGGGGTGACGGTGGGGTTCTCCAACGGCGGTTCGTCGTCGGCGAAGGGAGGGAACAGGGCGTAGATCTCGTTGCGGGCGTACTTGGCGTGGTAGACGTCGCCGGCCAGCGGCAGCGCGTCCCACACCGCCGCGCAGGTCAACGGGGCACGGTCGTCGAGCAGTTTGGCGGTGCAGCGGACCCCTCGCGCGGCGAGGGAGACCTCCAGGTAGCGATCGGCCATGCAGAGGGCCTTCCCCCGCCCGACCGGTCCCCATTCCTCCCGTACCTCCATCGAAAGAGAAAGAGAAGATCACGTTCCGGACACTGTTGGGTCACATCCGCGAAGTGGACCGCATAGCTGACGGGGATCGGGCAGATGCCACCACTGGCCTTATTGGCTCAACGGCAAGGCTCTCTCTGGAGGTCGAGTGTCCATGTCCCAGTTCCCCAACCTGTCCCGCCGCGGCTTTCTCACCAGAAGTGCGGCCGTCGGCGGCCTGGTCGCCGTCCCCGGACTACTGACCGCCTGCAGCAAGACCGACAGCAAGGGCTCGAAGCTGGAGCAGCTCAAGAAGCAGGGCTACGTGAAGGTGGCCTACGCCAACGAGGCCCCGTACGGCTACAAGGAGGACGGGCAGCTCAAGGGTGAGGCGCCGACCCTGCACCGGGAGATATTCAAGGCCCTCGGCGTCGACGAGCTGCGCCCCACCTTCTCCGAGTGGGACGGACTGATCCCCGGTCTGCAGGCCGGCAAGTACGACGTGATCAGCGCCGGTATGGCGATCATCCCGGACCGCTGCGAGAAGGCGCTGTTCTCCGAGCCCGAGTTCGTCTCGCCCACCGCCATGATGGTCAAGCAGGGCAACCCGAAGAACCTGTCCGACCTGGCGTCGGCGAAGAAGGCCGGCATCACCGTGGGGGTGATGTCGGGCGCGGTCGAGAAGAGCTACGCCACCGGCGCCGGGATCTCCGAGGGCAACATCAAGACCGTGCAGAAGCCGCAGGACGGCGCGGACGCGGTCAAGGGCGGCCGGATCGACGCCTTCCTGCTGACCAGCATCTCGCTGAACTGGCTGGCCAAGAACAACAGCGGCCTGGAGGTCACCGAGGCGTTCATCCCGGAGCTGGACGGCAAGAAGCAGTACAGCCCGGGCGGCGCCGTCTTCCGCAAGGGCACGGAGGACCTGCGGGACGCCTTCAACCGCGAGCTGAAGAAGATCACCTCGGACCCGGACCGGTACGTGCAGCTCATCGGCCAGTACGGCTTCGGCAAGGAGACCATCCCGCCGGCGGACCTGAAGACCGCCGACCTGTGCAAGGGCTGACGAGGGCCCCTGCGCATGGGTGACTTCTTCTCATACTTCTTCGACCACATCTCCCAGGTGTGGTCGGGGCTGGGGGTGACGGTCGAGGCCACGGTCCTCGGCGGCGTCGTCGCCCTCGCCCTGTCGTTCGCCTTCGGCTTCATGGCGAACAGCAGGCCCGTGCTGGTGCGGGGGGTGTCGCGGGTGATCGTGGAGTTCTTCCGCGGCACCTCGCTGTACGTGCAGCTGTTCTGGCTGTACTACGCCTTCCCGCTGCTGACCGGGTACCAGCTCAGCCCCCTGTTCTGCGGTGTGGTCGCCTTCGGCATGAACTACGGCGCGTACGGTTCGGAGGTCGTACGCGGCGCGCTGAACGCGGTCCCGAGGGCGCAGTGGGAGGCGGCGGTCGCGCTGAACATGTCCTCGCTGCAGCGGATGCGGCGGGTGATCCTGCCGCAGGCGTGGGTGCAGATGATCCCGCCGTTCACCAACCTGCTGATCCAGCTGCTGAAGGCGACCCCGCTGCTGTGGCTGATCACGGCCGCCGAACTGACCACGGTGGTGCAGCACTTCCGGGACCGCACCGGCGAGACCACCTGGGCGTACCTGACGCTGCTGGTGATCTACTTCATCCTCGCCTACGCCCTCACCCTGCTGATGAACGCCCTGGAGCGGCACGCCAAGGTCCGGCTGGGCCAGCGCCCGGGCGGCCGCGGCCTGCTGCGCTCCCGTAGCGCCGGGTCGGCGGGCAAGTCCGAGATGGCGGGAGGCGCGCTGTGAACTACCAGTGGGACTGGGACGCCGTCCGGGACTCGCTGCCGTACCTGCTGGACGGCTTCAGGATCACGCTGCTGGCCACGGTCCTCGGCACCCTGGTGGCCGCCGTGCTCGGGCTGGTCGTCGCCGTGCTGGGGCGGGTGCCGTCCCGGCTGGTCACCGTGCCGGTGCGCGCGCTCACCGAGTTCGTGCGCTCCACGCCGATGCTGGTGCAGCTCGTCGGCGCGTACGCGATCTTCAACACGATCCAGCCGCTGACCATCGGCATCGCCGTGCTCGGCATCCACTACGCCTCCTACATGTCGGAGGTGTACCGGGCCGGCATCGACGCCGTGCCGAAGGGCCAGTGGGAGGCCTGCCGGGCGCTGTCGATGTCGCCGCGGCGCACCTGGCAGGCGGTGATCCTGCCGCAGGCGGTGCGCAACGTGCTGCCCGCGCTGGGCAACTACGGCATCGCGATGTTCAAGGAGACCCCGTTCCTGGCCGTGATCACGGTCATGGAGATGGTCGCCCAGGCGCGGGAGTACGGGGCGAACCACTTCGTCTACGCCGAGGTGTTCACCCTGGCCGGCCTGATCTTCCTGGTGGCCAGCTACCCGACCTCGCTGCTGATGAGAAAACTGGAGAGGCGCCTTGGCCACTGACCCCCTGCAGAAGACGACCGCCGACCCGGCGGACGCGGTGCCGGACGCACCCGCCGACCTGGTGCGCTTCGACAACGTGGTCAAGCGCTTCGGCGACCACACGGTCCTCGACCGCCTGGACTTCGCCGTGCAGCGCGGCGAGCACGTGACGCTGATCGGGCCGAGCGGATCGGGCAAGACGACCATCCTGCGGCTGCTGATGACCCTGGAGCGGGTCAGCGACGGCGTGATCTGGGTGGACGGGCAGCCGCTGTCCCACATGCCCGGCGCCGACGGCAAGCTGAGGACGGCCAACGAGAAGCACCTGCGCCAGGTCCGCAAGAAGATCGGCATGGTGTTCCAGCAGTTCAACCTGTTCCCGAACATGAAGGTGCTGCAGAACATCACCGAGGCGCCGGTCAACGTGCTGGGCATCGGCCGCGACGAGGCCGAGCAGCGGGCGCGGGAACTGCTCGACCTGGTCGGGCTCGCCGACAAGGTCGACGCCCACCCCTCGCAGCTGTCCGGCGGACAGCAGCAGCGGGTGGCGATCGCCCGGGCGCTCGCCATGCGCCCGGAGATCCTGCTGCTGGACGAGGTGACCTCGGCGCTCGACCCGGAACTGGTGGCCGGGGTGCTGGACCTCCTCCGGGAGATCGCGCACACCACGGACATCACCATGCTCTGCGTCACCCACGAGATGAACTTCGCCCGCGACATCTCGGATCAGGTGATGATGTTCGACGCGGGGAAGGTGATCGAGTCCGGGGCCCCGGAGAAGATCTTCGGTGACCCCGACCACGAGCGCACCCGGTCGTTCCTGAGCGCTGTTCTGTAATTGCACGGCGTGCCCTGATCGTCACTCCAGGTCGGCGCGCCGGGTGATGCCCCGGACATATGCCGGAGTGCCAGCGCCGCAGATGGGGGAGCCGCGATCTCGCCAACGCCCCCTCCACGAAGGCCTTTTGCCGGTTATCGTGGAGGGGGTCCGTTGTCCGGATCACGGCCAGGAAGCGACCGCAGGGGGACCACCGTGGCGCTGATGCACGAGCCGACCACGCCGTACCGCTCGGCCCAGGACGCCCTGCGCGTCCTGGAGTCGGTGGCCCGGCACACCACCGGCGTCACCGGCGCCGACCTCGCCCGGCAGACCGGCCTCGGGCCGGAGCGGCTGACCGCGCTGCTGCGGATGCTGCGCCGGGAGGGGTACGTCGAGCAGAGCGCCGACGGCACCCACACCGCGGGCGAGGCACTCGCCCGCCTCGGCGCCGCGCACGGCCACGACCGGGCCCTGCGCGCACAGCTCCAGAACACCCTGGACCGGCTGCGCGACTCCGTCGGCGCGGCCGTCTACATCAGCCGGTACGTCGACGGCGAGGTCAAGGTCACCCAGTACGCCGCCGGCCCCGCCACGCCCGCGGTCCACGAGTGGGTGGACTTCCGCTGCTCCGCGCACGCCACCGCGGTCGGCAAGAGCCTGCTCACCCAGCTCGACCACAACGGGCGCCGCGACCACCTCTCCCGGCACCGGATGGCCCGCCTCACCTCGCGCACCATCACCAGCGACAGGCTGCTGCTGTCCCGGCTGGAGGCGCAGCCGCCCACCGTGCCGGTGCTGGACCTCCAGGAGTACGCGATCGGCACGGTCTGCGCGGCCGTCCCGATCACGGCGGGCTCGTCCGTGGGCTGCCTGGCCCTGTCGCTGCCGGTGGAGCACGCGCACCGGCTGCGCCGCGCGGCGGACACCCTGAACCGCAGCGCGGCGCCGGTACTGCTGTCGCTGGCGATCTGAGAACCGCCGCGCGAGCGCCGGGCGGCAGTCGGGGCGGCGGACGCCGGGCGACGGCCAAGGCGGCGGTTGCCGGGCGACGGCCAAGGCGGCGGACGCCGGGCGGTCGCCGGGCGGCGGACGCCGGATCGGGGCGGGGGCCGGTGGTCGGGAGCACCCCCGAGAACCGGGTAGTATTTTCTGCGTCGCCTCCGCGCGGAGAAGTGCGCGGACGGCGGGAGTCATGCGCCGCTAGCTCAGTTGGTTAGAGCAGCTGACTCTTAATCAGCGGGTCCGGGGTTCGAGTCCCTGGCGGCGCACCGGTGAGGGGCCTCTCGTGGAAGCGGGAGGCCCCTCGGCGTTGTCACTCCGCGGTCGACCCCGTGCGGCTCAGAAGGTGACGTCGGAGCAGGCGTAGAAGGCGTTGCCGGTGTCCGCGATCGTCCAGACCGCGAGGATCACGTGGTGCCCGCTCAGCCCGGACGGCAGCGTGCCGGTGTGGGAGGCGGTGGAGCCGGGCCGCTGACCGCCGTAGGGCACCGTGAGGAACGGGGTCGGGTCGAGGTCCGAGCGGGACAGGAGATGGTCCTGGTTCCAGCCCTGCTTGGTGACGAAGTACCGGAAGTCGGTGGTGGCGTGCCGGGCGGTGAACCGCCAGTGGAAGGTGTAGCTCTGGCCGCCCGTCAGCGGGGTGGTCGGCCAGGCGTCGCCCGAGGGCGTCCGCGGCTGGTCGAGGGAGGCGAAGCGGGCGTTGTTGCCCGAGCAGATCCGCCCGTCGGCGGGGCCGCCGAGCGGGAAGCCCTTGGGGCCCTCGACGCTCTGCGGCTCCCACTGGATTCCGCCGCAGCCGCTGACGGTCCCGTCGGCGCACAGCTTCTGCCGGCTGATCGGGGAGTCGGTGTAGCCGTGCCCGCTGGCGCCGCCGGTGGAGAGCACGAGGGCCGCGGTGGTGGCGAGGCCCACCACCGCGGCGTACAGCCTGGTCTTTCTCCTGGTCGTTCTGCGCATGATGCCGCTCCTGGAGAACGTGGGGGAGTTCACTGAGCCGTGCATTAGGTCTAGACCAAGTGGCAGCGTATGGGCGCCAGTTGAACATGTCCAGACCAATCGCAGGGCGAGCGGGACGGCGGCCTCCGCCCCGCCGCGCCCCGCCCCGCCCCGCAGCGCCCGGCTCCCCAGGCACCCGCCGGGTGCGGCCCCGCCCGCCCCGGCCCGCACGGCCGGACCCCGGGTCCGTCAGGGCGCCTGCTCGCCCCGCCCCGAGCAGAACGCCACCGTCAGGTCCTTCACCAGCGCCTTCCGCTCGTAGTCGTCCAGATCGACCAGCCCGCGCACGGTCAGCCGGGTCACCGTGTCCTCCACCGAGTCGACGACCGAGGTCAGCACGCTGGCCCGGTGCCGGGCGTCCAGCGCGGCCACCCGGCGGCGCTGCATCACCGCGGCGACCTCGGGGGCGTACTCCACCCGCACCGGCCGCACCGAGAACACCTCCAACCCGATCGGCGCGGTGTCCGCCACCACCATCCGGGTCAGCGCCTCCGCCGCCGCGTCCGTCGACGCCCGCCCGGCACCCACCGGCTCCACCGGCACCCGGGCCAGCGCCGCCTCCACGCACTCGCGCAGATAGGTCTCGTGGTCCTCGACGCCCAGCACCGCCCGCGCGGTGTCCCGCACCCGCCAGGCCACCAGCACCACCACCCGCAGCCCGACCCCGCTCGCGTCGGCCGCCGGCATCGGCTCGCTGCGCCAGTGCCGCAGCCGGACGTCGACCCGGCGGCGCAGCAGCAGCGGGTTGACCCAGAGCAGCCCGGTGCGCCGCACCGTCCCCCGGTAGCGGCCGAACAGGCCCAGCACCCAGGCCCGGCCGGTGCGCCCCCGGGCCAGCCCGCCGAAGCCGAACAGGCCGACGGCGCCCGCCCCGGCGTACGCGGCCCACTGTGCGGGACCGAGCCCGGCGCCGGCCGGAACCGGCAGCCGCAGCGCCTGCGCGGCGAGCGGCGGCAGCAGCCCCGCCCACCACGTGGCGGCGGCGCAGCCGGCCGCCCCGCACACCCCGGCCAGCACACCGGCCGCGCCGGGCAGCACCCCGGCGGGCCGCTCCGCCAGGTCCGGATCGACCTGCGGGGAGCGGCGGGCCGCGGCGGCCGGGCGGCGCACCCGGGGCTGCTCGCCGGTGCCCTGCCGGCTGCCCACCACGGCGGGCGCGAGCGGCACCGGCTCGGGGTCGGGTTGGTCACGGAAGAGCAGGTGGACGGGGATCTCGGTGGTCGACTCGTTCCGGATGAGCCGGGCGGCCCGGCCCGGGCCCTCCGGTTCGGGTGTCGGGGTCGTGCTCGTGGTGGTCATGCGTGCCTCCAGCCTCCGCGCCAGATGCGTCACAGTCAGTGGGGAGCGGCGGGTCACGAGAACAGCCGCCGCCAGGTCTCCGGTCCGGGGTAGCCGTCCGCCGCGCTGCCCCGCCAGCCCTGGGCGCGCTGGAAGGCCTCCACGTTGCGCCGGTCCGCCTCGCTCCAGTGCGGACCGGGCCCGGTCCGGTAGTGCGTGCCGAAGCCCTTCTTCACCAGCTGCCTCCCCAGCCGGGTGACGTGGCCGTTGCTCGCTCCGTGCCGGAAGGCGCCCCGGCCGGGGAAGGCCGGGACCCGGGCGGGAGCGGCGGACGTGCCCGCAGGGACGTCCCGGCCCTTGCCGCCGACCAGCAGCGACCAGGTGTGCGGCCCGGGCAGTCCGTCCGCCTCCGCGCCCCTCCAGCCCTGGGCCCGCTGGAACGCCTGCACGGCGCGGCGGTCGGCGTCCGACCACCGCGGGCCGGGGCCGCTGCGGTAGGAGCCGCCCGCGCCCCGCTTCACCAGCATCTGCCCCATCAGGGTGACGTAGCGGTTGTTCGCCCCCGGGCCGAAGTACGCCCGGCCCGGGAACGGGGTCACCGCAGCGGCCGGTTCCGGCTTGTGGGCGGCCGGCGGACCCGCCTCGCCGCTCCCACCGCCCGCGGTGCCGGCGCTGCCGGCGCTGCCGGCGGCATCGGCGCCGGCAGCGGCCAGGCCCTTGTAGCGGTAGGGGACGTACCCGTCGGTGTGGCTCCAGTAGGGGTAGGGGGTGGACTGGCGGCGCGTGGCGGGGCTGGTCTGCTCGTAGGCGGTGTAGTAGGTGTGCGTGTAGTCGGTCCAGCCGCCGAAGATGACGACGTGGGAGCCCGCATGGGGGTCGGCCGCGTTGTGGAACAGCAGGATGTCGCCCGGCTCGAGCTCCTCGCGGGAGATGCGCTCCCCGTACCCGCCCAGGGTGCCCGTCCACTCGTTCCCGGGCAGGTCCCAGGCCATCGACACGAAGCCCGAGCAGTCCTGCCGGTAACCGTCCGACCAGTACTTCGTCATGCTGTACGGCACCTTGGCCGCGACCCACTCCTTGGCCCTCCGGATGATCTCCGCCCGGGTGGTGGTGCGCAGCTGGTCCGCCTGGTCGGTCTGGGCGGGCCGGCCGGCGGGCCCGTGCAGCGGGGCCGCGCCGCCCTGCGGGGTGTCGGGCTCGTCACCCGCGGGCACGCCCGGCCGGTCCGGGTGGTGCGGGACGGCGGCGGCCGGGGCGGCATGGGCGGCGGCGAGCACGGTGGAGGTGGCGGCGGCCACGATCAGGGCGCGGTGCGCCGGCGGGCGGGATGCCCCGGGGAGCGAGGGCGCACGGCGCCGGTGCGTGCATCCGGGGCAGTCGCAGTCACTCGTGGGATCGATGTCCTCGAAGACCGGAGTCTCCATGAGATACCCCTCACACTCCAGTCGGGATTGTCCACTTCTGTGCACGTTGATCAGTTTCTCAACTGTCATCCCGGTGCGCATGCTGACGGTCCGAATGATGTACGCGGGGCCGGACGGGCCCGCCCGGCCCGCCCGGCCCCGCCGTCGGCGGTCGGAGGCACCGTCCCAGGTCATGTAGAGTGAGCGACGTCAGCAGGCGCCGCTAGCTCAGTTGGTTAGAGCAGCTGACTCTTAATCAGCGGGTCCGGGGTTCGAGTCCCTGGCGGCGCACCGACACGAAGGCCCTCCGCCGAGCGGGGGGCCTTCGGCGTGCGTGTCCCCGCGGGCGGCCCGGAGCACGGTTCGGCACACGGTGCGGCACCTTCGCCGGAGGGCGGAGGGCCGCGTCCCCCTCGCGGCCGCAGGAGCGGTCCGGCACCCGCCGGCGCCGCACCGCGCCGGCCTGCCGAACCCGGCGCCTCCCCCGGCCGCGCCCGGCGCCCCACTCCCCCGCCCCACCGGTCCCGGTCGGGCAGGCCGACACGACCAGGTTCGCCCGGTAGCTGTCGCTCACCCGGTCGAAGGGGGCCGGCCGACGGCGGCCATGTCACCGGTGGCGGTCGGGAAGGCCCCCGGCCGCGCGGCGGTCACCTCGTTCCCCCATGTCCACACCGGGAGGAGGAGTACCGCCCGGACCACCCAGGGGAGCAGGCGCCCGGTAATCCGGGTGCTCGCGGTCGGCCACCGCGCTCAGTCCGTCCCGCGGTCCCGGCGAACACTGCGCACGGCCACCGCCACGGCGGCGACCCCCGCCAGCACCAGCCCGATCACGGCGTGCACCGTGCCGGGACCGTGCACGCGGGCCTCGGCGGCGACGAGGCGGGCCGCACCGCCGCCGCCCGCGCGGACCGGCGCGACGGGGGAAGCGGACGCGGCCGCGGACGCGCGGCCCGGCGCGGGTGCGGGCGGGAAAGCGGGGACGCGCGGAGAAGAGGGCGCGGCCGGGAAAGCGGGCGCGGGCGGAGAAGAGGGCGCGCGCGGAGAAGAGGGCGCGGGTGGGCGGGCGGTGGCCGTGGGCTTCCCCACCACCTGGACGGTGCCCCTGACGGTGTTCTCCCCGCAGGTGATCCGCAGGTCGTAGGAGCCGGGCCGCAGTGCGGAGCGGACCCGGGACTCTCCGGTGAGGCGGCCGCCGACGCCGGTGAGGTGGGCCTCGGCCACGAACGCCGGGGACACCGCCAGCCCGGTCCGGCCGGTGCAGCCCCGCACCGTGAGCGCCACGTCGGTTCCGGGGGCCGGAGAGGACGGGACCACCGCGACACCTCCGCCGTCCGCCGCGTACACCGCCGGGCCGAGCACGGTCAGCGCGGCCGCCGCCGACGCGCAGAGAGTGGCCTTGAGTCGACCCATGGTGAACCTCCCGATACTCGGAGGCTCCTCCCCGGGCCCGGCACCCGCATCCGGTGGCGAGGTGCCGCTGCTCCATCCGGGCGCGCCGTCCCCGCCGGTGGGCGCGCCGTCCCCGCCGGTGGACCTCGACCGGCCGCGGGACCGGCGCTCCCGGTCACCGCCGGAGGACCGGACCCGGTCGCCCTCGGAGGACCGGACCCGGTCGCCGGACGGCCGCTCCCGGTCGCCGCCGCCTCAGACCAGGTCGAGCAGGTCGGCGATGGAGTCCACGACGGTCGACGGCCGGTACGGGAAGTTCTCCACCTGCTCGGGCCGGGTCAGCCCGGTGAGCACCAGGAAGGTCTGCATGCCCGCCTCCATGCCGGCCAGCACGTCGGTGTCCATGCGGTCACCGATCATCGCGCTGGTCTCGGAGTGGGCGCCCAGGGCGTTGAGGCCGGTGCGCATCATCAGCGGGTTCGGCTTGCCCGCGAAGTAGGGCTGCTTGCCGGTCGCCTTGGTGATGAGCGCGGCCACCGCACCGGTGGCGGGCAGCGGGCCCTCGGTGGACGGGCCGGTCTCGTCGGGGTTGGTGCAGATGAAACGGGCGCCCGCGTTGATCAGCCGGACGGCCTTGGTCATCGCCTCGAAGGAATAGGTGCGGGTCTCGCCCAGGACGACGTAGTCCGGCTCGTGGTCGGTGAGGATGTAGCCGATGTCGTGCAGCGCGGTGGTCAGCCCGGCCTCGCCGATGACGTACGCGCTGCCGCCGGGGCGCTGGTCGTCGAGGAACTTCGCGGTCGCCAGGGCCGAGGTCCAGATGTTCTCGATCGGCACGTCCAGGCCCATGCGGTCCAGACGGGCGTGCAGGTCGCGCGGGGTGTAGATCGAGTTGTTGGTCAGCACCAGGAAGGGCCTGCCGGAATCGCGAAGCCTCTTCAGGAAGGCGTCCGCGCCGGGGATGGGGACACCCTCGTGGATCAGGACCCCGTCCATGTCGGTGAGCCACGACTCGATGGGCTTGCGTTCTGCCATGTGCTGCGTCTCCTGGCGACGTGGGCCCGGCCGCACTCGGTACCGGACCGGACTACCGGACTGGGGCGCCGGAACCACGGCGTACCGACGCCCCACAGCCTAGATGAACTCCGCGGGGCGTCCGCGGAGACGGGAACCGGACCTCCCGGACCGAGACCTCCCGGTCGGGGGCGGCGCCGGGGGCGGGGCCCGATCGCTCGGATGGTCCACGCAGGGGATCGCCGCGCGCCGCCTCAGCGGCTCCGCCGCCTCCACCGGACGAGCAGCAGTGCGGCGCCGCCGAGGAGCAGCAGGCCCGCGCCGGTGGCGGCGAGGGCGCGGTGGAAGGAGCGGAGGCCGGTGCCGGCGAGCTCGGCGGGGAGGGACGGAGCGGCCGGCTCGGCGGTGGCGGCCGGATCGGTCGGCGCGGTGCCGGTGGTGCGGGAGGGGGCAGTACCCGGGGACGTGCCGGGGGCGGATTCCTTTCCCGTTCCGGGGACCGTGCCGGTACCGGTGTCCGCGTCCCCGCCGGTGTCGGTGCCCGTGTCCGTGTCCGTGCCCGTGCCCGTGCCCGTGTCCGTGCCGGGGCCCTGTCCGGTCCGGATCGTGAAGCGGTACGCGCCGGACTGACCGACCCATTCGCCGTCGTCGCCGTCCCGCTGGACGGCGGAGGCGTTCGCCGTGACCTCGTTCGGCACGGCGTCCGCGGTGAACGCCAGCCGCACCTTCACGGTGACCGTCCGGTGCGGTCCGACGGTGAACCCGCGGAACCGGTCCGGCTCCGCGCTTCCCCCGCCGGCATCGGCGCCACCGGGGTCGCCGGTGGCGCCGCGGCCGCCCACGGCGTCGGCGAAGACGCCGACGAGTTCGTCCTCGTCGGTCTCCGTGAAGCGCACGAGGTGTGCCCGGGGACCGTCGTAGAACTCCAGCCGGGCCTGCTCGGGCCGCAGTGCTCGCCGCCCGTCGGCGAGGACGACGACCGGGTGGATGCGGGCGCAGGCTCCCGCGGTGGTGTTCGTGAGCTGCACGTACCACGTGCCGTAGCCGCCGCCGGCCCGGTAGCTTCCGGGCCCGCCGGTGATCCGGGTGCGGATCGGGAAGTCCCGCGCACCGGACGGGGCGACGCAGGCAGGGAGGGGGGCCGCGCGCGGCGGGGCGGCGGAGGGCCCGGGCAGCAGCAGGGCGACCGCGGCGAGGCTGAGAGGCAGTGGCGTCCACAGTGGCATGACACCGGGACCCTTCCCGGCCGAGGACCCGGAGCCGCGCCCCGGGCTCGCGAGTGCCTCGGCCGGGTGAGGAACCCTGCCTGATTGGCGGACGGCCGGCACGCTCGGGGCGCGGTTCTCCGCAGGCGGCGCAGGGGCGGAGCCGGGGCACCGCGCCCCGGACCGCTGCGGGGCACCGCCGGGCGGGTCGCCTATCCCTGCGGCCGCCCGAACACCGCGCCCAGCACCAGTTGCGCCGCCCCCACCGCGACGCCGAACTCCCCGCCGCCGGCGATCCGCACCGGCACCGAGTCCTGGGCCCTCCCCTGCCTGCGCACGCGGTCCCGCACCACCGCGTCGACCTCGCGGACGAAGACCTCGGGCGCCGCCGCCACCGTGCGGCCTCCCAGCAGCACCAGGTCGATGTCGAGCAGCCCCACCAGGTTGGCCGCGCCCACGCCGAGCACCCGGGCCGCCTCCGGCAGGTCGCCGCGGGCCACGGCCGCCAGGCACAGCGCCTCGATGCAGCCGCGGTTCCCGCACCCGCACACCGGCCCGTCCAGCCGAATGACCTGGTGGCCGAACTCCCCCGCCCCGGTCCGCGCCCCGCGGTGCACCGAACCGCCGATCACCAGGCCGGCGCCGAGCCCCGTCCCGAGGTGCAGATAGGCGAACGACCGCCCGGTGCCGCCCTGGCCGGCCTCTCCGTCCGGCTCCCCCGCCACCGCCGGCCCGAGCGCCGCCGCGTTGGTGTCCTTGTCGACGAGGACCGGCACCCCGAGTCGGGCGGCCACCGCGTCCCGCAGCGGGAAGCCGTCCCACTCGGGAAACCCGGTGACCCGGTGCAGCACGCCCCGGACATGGTCGAGCGGCCCCGGCAGCGCGACACCGACACCCAGCAGCGTGCCGCCCGCACCCGGCCGACCACCGGGCTCCGGCGGCGTACCGGCGCCCGGCGGCGTACCGGCGCCCGGCGGCGTACCGGCGCCCGGTGGGGCGCCGCCGCCCGGCGGGGCATCGGCGCGCAGTTGCGCCAGGAGTGGTGCGACCTCCCGCTCCAGCGCCGAGACCACCCGCCGCGCTCCCTCCCCGGGCCGCAGGTCGAGCGGCGCGCAGCGCTCGCCGACCACGGTCCCGCGCAGGTCGACCAGCACGGCGCGCAGCTCGTCCCGGTCCAGATGCACGCCGACGGCATGCCCCGCCTCCGGCACCAGCCGCAGCAGGGTCCGTGGTTTGCCGCCCGTGGACGCGCGCCGCCCGGCCTCCGCGGCGAGCCCCTGCTCCCGCAACCTGGCCGTGATCTTGCTGACCGCCTGCGGGGTGAGTCCGGTCCGCTCGGCGAGTTCGAGGCGGCTGATGCCGTCCGCGCCCGCCGCGCGCAGCAGGTCGAGCACCAGCGCGGCGTTGTGGCTGCGCAGGGCCGGCAGGTCGGCGCCCCCGTTCATCCTGTTCACGCCACCCATTGTCCCCCGCACTTGCGCTTTGGCAACAGCGTTGCGAAAGTGAGGGCATGACTGGTACACCCCTCGGCGCCTCCTCCGGTCCGCCCCTGCGCGCGGGCCTGGTCGGCTACGGCCTGGCCGGCTCCGTCTTCCACGCCCCGCTGATCGCCGCCACCGAGGGCCTCGCGCTGGACACCGTGGTCACCTCCCGCCCCGAGCGGCAGGAGCAGGCCCGTGCCGAGCACCCGGGCGTCCGCGTCGTCTCCACCGCGGACGAACTGCTGAAGCGGGCCGACTCGCTGGACCTGGTCGTCATCGCCTCCCCCAACCGGACCCACGTGGCGCTCGCCACCGCCGCGCTGGAGGCGGGCCTCCCGGTCGTGGTCGACAAGCCGCTCGCGGGCACGGCGGCCGAGGCGCGCGAGCTGGCGGCCCTCGCCGAGCAGCACGGACTGCTGCTTTCCGTCTTCCAGAACCGCCGTTGGGACAGCGACTTCCTGACCCTGCGCCGGCTCGTCGCCGACGGCGAACTGGGCGACGTGTGGCGTTTCGAGTCCCGCTTCGAGCGCTGGCGGCCGCAGCTGAAGGGCGGCTGGCGCGAGTCCGGTGACCCGGCCGAGATCGGCGGCCTGCTGTACGACCTCGGCAGCCACGTCGTCGACCAGGCCCTGGTCCTGTTCGGGCCGGTCACCCGGGTGTACGCCGAGTCGGTGATCCGCCGCCCGGACGCGCGGGCCGACGACGACACCTTCATCGCGCTGACGCACGCCGACGGCGTCCGCTCCCACCTCCACGTCTCCTCGACCGCGGCCCAGCTCGGTCCGCGCTTCCGGGTCCTCGGTTCGCGGGCCGGCTACGTCAAGTACGGCCTCGACCCGCAGGAGGCGGCCCTGCGCGAGGGCGCCCGCCCCGGCGCCGCGGGCACCTGGGGAGCGGAGCCCGAGGAGGCGTGGGGCCGGATCGGCTCCGGGGAGTCCCCGGTGACCGGCGGCGGTCGGCCCGTGCCGTCCCTGCCCGGCGACTATCCCGCCTACTACACGGCGGTCGCCGAGGCCCTCGTCGGCGCCGGCCCCAACCCGGTGACCGCCCTGGAGGCGGCCGCCGCACTGGACGTCCTGGAGGCGGCCCGCCGCTCGGCCCGGGAGCAGACGGCGGTGAGCCTGCGTTGACCGGTTCCGAACCGACGCCCCGTTTCCGCCCCGAGCTCACGCCGGGCATCGAGGAACTCGAGGCCCAGGAACGCCGCCTGGTCTTCCGGCGGTTCACCCACGACGACGCGTGGGCGCTCGGCTCGCTGCTGGTGCGGCTGGCCGGGGAGCGGCAGGCGCCGGTCGCCATCGACATCCACCGCGCCGGCCAGCAGCTCTTCCACGCCGCGCTGCCCGGGTCCACCCCCGACAACGACGCCTGGATCCGGCGCAAGCGCCGGGTGGTGGAGCGCTACTGCGCCTCCTCCTACCTGGTCGGCACCCGCTTCCGGGCCAAGGGCGGCAGCTTCGAGGAGTCCTCCCGGCTCGACCCGGACTCCTACGCGGCACACGGCGGCTCGTTCCCGATCCGGGTCGCGGACGTCGGAGTGGTCGGTGCGGTGACGGTGTCCGGACTGCCGCAACTCCAGGACCACCGGCTGGTGGTGGAAGCGCTGGAGCGGTTCCTCGCACCGGAACGGGACTGACCGGGCGGCCGTAACCCGGTGACCGCTCGCCTGGCGGCCACTCCCCCGGCGGTCGCTCCCCGACGGCCGCTGCCCGGCGTCGGCTCCCCGGGGCGTGCGGACCGGCAGTCCCTGGATGCGGTCCCGGAGGTGGTACCGGGAGGCGGTCCCGGAGGTGGTACCGGGAGGCGGTCCCGGAAGGCCGTCCGCCAACCGATCCCGCCAGGTGGTCCCGCCAAGGGGGCCCGCCAGGGGGCCGCGCGGAATGCACGGGGCGTCCACTCCGGTTGGCACTGCCGTACGCGCATGATCGCAGCGTGGTCCGGAAGGAGCGCCACCCGTGGGCACACCCGTCGCAGAGGACATCGGCCGGTACGGCATCTGGAGCAGCGCACTCCGCGCGGAGGATCCCGAGGGGAGCCGGGAACGCGCGGAGGCGGCCGCCGAGTTGGAGGAACTGGGCTTCGGCGCCCTGTGGCTGGGCGGCTCCGCTTCGGTCGGGCACGCGGCACCGCTGCTCGACGCCACCGACCGGATCACCGTCGCCACCAGCATCCAGAGCATCTGGCAGCACGCGGCCGCGGACACCGCCGCCCTCCTAGCCGAGTTGGAGGCCGCTCACCCGGGCCGCTTCCTGCTCGGCCTGGGCGTCAGCCACGCCAAGCTCACCGACCGGTACCGGCGCCCGTACACGGCGATGAAGGACCATCTCGACGCCCTCGACGCGGCGGGCGTCCCCGCCGGGCGCCGGGTGCTGGCCGCGCTCGGCCCGAGGATGCTGGAGCTGGCCCGCGACCGGGCGGCGGGTGCGATCCCGTACCTGGTCACCCCCGGGCACACCGCGGGGGCCCGCGAGGTCCTGGGTGAGGGCCCGCTGCTCGCCCCCGAGTTCAAGGTGGTCCCGGAGGCCGATCCGGCCCGTGCCCGCGAGGTCGCCCGCGGCTACCTGGGGCGCTACCTGGAACTCCCGAACTACACCAGGAGCCTGCTGCGGCTCGGGTTCAGCGAGGACGACCTCGCGGGCGGCGGCAGCGACCGCCTCGTCGACGCCGTGTTCGCCTGGGGCGACGACTCCGCGATCCGCGCACGGATCAAGGAGTTCCTGGCCGCGGGCGCCGATCATGTGGCGCTCCAGGTGGTGGACGGATCCCCGCAGAACGCCCTGCCGCGGGCAGGCTGGCGCCGGCTCGCCGCACTGCTGGCCTGACGCGCACCGGCGGGCCCCGCCCCGCCCTACGCCACCCCGCCGGCTGCCCCGCCGCGCCCCGCGCTCCCCGCCCGGCCGCGCACCGGCGACGGGGCTGGGCGGGGGCGACGGGGCTGGGCGGGGGCGCGGGTGCGGGTGCGGGTGGGGCTCACGCGTCCTTGAACTGCTGACGCTGTCGCCCGAGCCCGCCGATCTCCAGCTCGACCACGTCCCCGGCCCGCAGGTACGGCTTCGGCTCCGGCTGGCCCATGGCCACCCCGGCCGGGGTACCGGTGTTGACGACGTCACCCGGGTACAGCGTCATGAAGTGGCTCAGATAGCGCACCACCTCGCCGACCGGGAAGATCTGCTCGGCCGTCGTCCCGTCCTGCCTCAACTCCCCGTTCACCCACAGCCGCAGCCGCAGGTTCTGCGGGTCGGGTACCTCCTCGGCGGTGACCAGCCAGGGCCCGAGCGGGTTGAACGTCTCGCAGTTCTTGCCCTTGTCCCAGGTGCCGCCCCGCTCGATCTGGAACTCCCGCTCGGACACGTCGTGCGCGACCGTGTATCCCGCGACGTGGGCGAGCGCCTCCTCGGCGGAGCCGAGGTAGCGGGCGGTACGGCCGATGACGACGGCCAGCTCGACCTCCCAGTCGGTCCTGGTGGAACCGCGCGGGACGAGCACGGTGTCGTGCGGGCCGACCACCGTGTCCGGCGCCTTGAAGAACACCACCGGCTCGGTGGGCGGCCGCGCTCCGGTCTCCCGAGCGTGGTCGTGGTAGTTCAGCCCGATGCACACGATCTTGCCGATGCTCCCCAGCGGCGGCCCCACGCGCAGCCCGGTCGCGTCCAGCTCCGGAAGCTCCCCCGCCTCGACCGCCGCACGGATGCGGCCCAGGGCCGCGTCGTCGGCGAGCAGCGCACCGTCGACGTCCGGCACCACGCCCGCCAGGTCCCGCAGGGTCCCTTCGGCGTCGAGCAGCGCGGGCCGCTCCGACCCCGCCGTACCGACTCGCAGCAGCTTCATGGACTCACGTCTCCCTCGATCGCGGGCGTCCGGCCGAGGAACGCGACCGGGATGCGGCCGAGGCGCGACCATCGGAGGACTTGGCCGATCCTCCAAGGCCGCGGTCCACTCCGCAAGACCCCGTTCACGTACTGGACCGCAGGGTGGTGCGCGGGTGCCGCTGTTGCCCGACCGTCCCCCGGCTCGGGAGGCGCGCTCCCGACCGCACCGCCGGCCGCGGTACGCCGGTTTCAGCCGCGGTACAGCACGGCGCGCTCCACCGCGGTCCATGCCGCGCTCGTCACCACGTACAGCGCGGCGGCCAGCGGTACGACGGCGACGGTCACGAGAGTGAAGAAGGGAAGGAACGGCGTGACCCCGGAGAGCGCACGGAGCCCGGGTACGGGCGGCTCGCCGCCCCCCGCCTCCGCGCCGGGGCCGTCCACGGCCGCGGAGGCCCTGGCCCGCCGGTATCCGAACACCGCGACGACACCGGTGACGGCGAACAACCCCACGTACACCAGCCCCGCCGGTCCGAAGAGCCCGCCGTCCGCGAGGGCATCGGACCACCGGCCGCCGAGCGGCGCGGCGAACAACCGGTGCGCCAGCAGTCCGCCGCCCCGTCCCCCGCCGTCCGCCGCGCCCGAGAAGATCCGGTAGAGCACGAAGAACGCCGGCAGTTGCAGCAGGCCGGGCAGCAGGCCGGAGAGCGGGGACACCCTCTCCTCGGCGTGCAGGTCCCGTACCGACTGCTGCAGGCGCCCGGGGTCCTTCGCGTACCTCCGGCGCAGTTCGGCGATCCGGGGCCGCAGCGCCGCACGGGCCCGCTGCCCCCGCGCCGCGGCCCGGGACAGCGGGTGCACGAGGAGTCGGACGAGCAGGGTGAACAGGACGATCGCGGCGGCGGTCGCGGAGGCGTGGAAGAGGGGCTGAAGCAGCTCGGCGAGCTGTTCGACGAGTCGGGCGAAGACGGTCAGGGGTGAGGCGGACATGGGTGGTGGAGCCCTCCGGGGTCACGTCGACCGTGGTACGCGGGCACGGCTGGTGCAGGGCGTACGCACGGGCATGGCGAACATGGCGGCGTGACGACCCGCGACGGTTCACGGACGGGACGGAGAGGTTCGAGCGTGACCTACGTGTCCTACGTGCCCTGCGCGGTGGTCGCCGGGGGAACGGCTCCGGGTGCCCTGGGCCGGCGGCGGCCGGGCGCGTCGGGATCGCGCTGGGGCAGGAAAGCGGTGCGGCGCGCCCGCTCGCGTATCGCCGTACGCACGCGGGTCGGCGGCACCGCGGGCACGCACCGCGCGCTGAGCAGCACGCAGACGACGAGCGCGGACCCGGCGGCGGCGGTCGCGGCGAGCGCGACGGTGAGCGAGAGGCCGCCGGTGTCCAGCAG
Source organism: Streptomyces sp. MS06 (assembly GCF_047200655.1). Classification (NCBI taxonomy): domain Bacteria; kingdom Bacillati; phylum Actinomycetota; class Actinomycetes; order Kitasatosporales; family Streptomycetaceae; genus Streptomyces; species Streptomyces sp. MS06. The sequence continues at coordinate 26,873 of NZ_JBJZOJ010000026.1, read as the reverse complement.
ACCGGCCAGGAGGACGAGGAGCAGCAGCACAGGGGCCGGCCGCAGCACGCTCACGCGCATCATCGAACGCTCCCCCCTCTGCTCTACGCGCCGCCCCGTACCGCCCACTTCCCGGTACCTCGGCGGGCCGCGCCGCCCGGATCTCATCCGGATCGTCCCGCACCCGGCACTCCTACAACGCCGGGCACGGCGGGGTTGGTTCCGCCCCCTGGCACATTTCGCCGCATCCACCGGGCACCGCCTCCCGGCCGGCGGGCAGCGTTCCCGGGCCGTGAGCGGAAAGCCCGCGGCGGCAACCGGACCACCACGCGCGGCCGACCGGTCCCCTCCGCTCCACGACCGGTACACCCGCCACCGGCGCGCCCCCGCCACCTGTACACACCGCTGTTGCGGCTGCCGACCGTATGCCTGCCACCGGCCGTACACCTGTCGCCGGTCGTGCGGCTGTCACCGGTGGGCCGGCAGGAGCGCGGCGAACACGGCACGGGCCTCCTCCCCCTGCGCGGTACGCCACCCGGCGACCACCTGCGCAGCGGCCCCGGCCGGGGCGGGTGCCGCGGGGTCCAGGACACGGACGAAGTGCGGCGCGAGCCCGTCGACGGCAGCGTCGCCGGCCGGGGCGCGGACCGCGACGGAGGGGTCGGGTGTGTCCGACACGCTCTGCATCTGCGGCTCGGCGAGACCGCGGAGGAGTTCCCGCGTCCGGTCGAGCAGCACCGGGTCCCGGGTCCCGTCGTAGATCCACCGCTTTCCGAGGACCCCGTGCTCGGACGTGCCGACGAGGGCCGCCTCCGCGCCGTCGAGGGGCGCACCGCGGTAGGTCAGCGGCACCTGGTAGGCGACCGGCAGGTCACCGGACCCGTCGAGGACGACCATGAACTCCATCCCGACCTCGCCGTGCGGATCGTCCAGCCGGAATCCGCCCGCCCTGGACAGCACCGGGGCGCCGGGCCCGCCGGAGTACCAGGAGCAGGTGGGCAGCCAGGTGGTGAGGAGTTCCAGCTTGGTGGGGGTCAACGTGGTGCGATGGATGATCGACATGCTGGGGAGGATAGATCCGCGGCCCGAGCCCCGTCTCGGCACTTTGCCCACGACCGGATGCGGTCCGCGGAGTCCGGCACCGCATCCGGCCGGTGAACCGTCCCCGCGGGTGGCGCCGGCGGCCGGTTCCGGGCCCTACGGCGGTCTCACCTTCGGCACCGACGGGCAGTACGGTGTCGTGCATGCGCCCCGACACGCCCGCCGAGAACGTCGATCACACCGCCGAAGCGGCACGCCTGGAGCGGACCGCCGACCGCTACCCGGAGGACGCGGAGTCCCTGCTGCTGCGGGCCGCGGCCCACCTGGAGGTGGGTGGCGACCGTCCGGCCGCTACAGCCCTCTACGACCGCCTGCTGTCCGCCGCCGACGGTCTGGAGAACCCGCACCTGGTCCGCGCCCTCAAGGCGGCGAACCTCTGGGAGTACGGGCACGAGGCGGAGGCCCGGGCGATCATCGGCGGCATCCGCACGGCCGCTCCGCGCGACCCCGCCCCCTGGGTGATCATCGCCGAGGCGCTGGAAGCCCACGACGAGTTGGAGGCGGCGCAGGAGACGTTCACCGACGGCGCCCGTCTCCTCCTGGCGGACGTGCCCGAGCCGCCCTACGCCACGCACCCCCTTCTCTTCGGCAGGCACCGGGTGCGCCGGATGCTGGGCCTCGACCACGACGACTGGGACGCCCTCGCCGACTCCCTCAACACGGCCCCGGTCTCCCTGGACGAGCTCCACGACCCGAACCGCGTCTGGTCGCTGGGCTCGGACAACCCCGCCGAGCTGGAGGCGGAGATCTCCCGCCTGCGAGCGGAACTGGGTACCTACCGCGAGGCCCTCTCCCGTCCCTTCCCGGTCGCCATACTCCACTGGCCGGCCGAGGAACTGGCGGAACTGGTCGCCGACCACCCCGCGCTCGCCGCCGAGTACCCCTCCTACGAGGAGCACCTGGCGACCACCGAGCGCTCCCTGCGCGAACTGGCCGCCTCCGGCACCCAGAACCTGGGCATCGTGACCGGCACGGTGCCGTCCTACGAGGCCTTCGCCGCCTCCGAGGGCTCCGCCCCCGCCGACGCCACGCTGCTCCCGCAGTACGCGACCACCCTCGCCTCGCGCGGCCGCGCCGTTTCCTGGCCGCCTCAGCGAAGCGCGAAGTGCTGGTGCGGATCCGGGCAGTCGTACGGCGACTGCCACGGCTCCGCCTAGCGATCCCGGCGGTCACGTCTCCGCGGGCACGACCGAACGCGAACAGATGGGACGAGTCGTGGACCGGCCACTGCTCTTCCTCGACGTGGCCGGGCCCCTCAACCCCTGTGCGGCCGAGCCGGAGAGGCGCCCCGCCGGCTGCACCACGCTCAGAGTGCCCGAGGCGGTGGGGTTGCGGAGGCGCCCGGCGCATCCCCACTCCGGCGGGGGCCTCTGCGGGTGTGGCTCAACCCGGAGCACGGGCGGGCCCTGCTCCGGTTGGACCACGAGTCGTGCTGGGCCACCAGGTGGATGGGCGACGCCAACCGGTGGATCGCCCCGGTGCTCAATCTGCCCGAACTACCCTTCGTCGACTTCGAAGACGCTCTGCTGCGAGAGCGACCGGACGGAGTCCACTGGAAGACCGCTCCTTTGAGCTCGTAACAGGATCATGATCGTGTTACGAGCTCCATGTGACCTGCGAGTCGCTCTCCCACGCAGCCATGGTGACGTGAACTGATGACTGACGTCACGCCAAGGTCGCGATTTGGCCATGTCTACGGGACCCAGCGTCGACGTGGCCCGAGCTCGCGTGTGCGCCGTGCGGTCCTGGCGATCTGGGCGCCGGGGGTGGCAGGATGCCGGGGGTGACCACATGCCGAAGGGCCGATGCCGCGTAGACGGCCTGGCGCCCTGCGCGCCCCGCAACAGGGGCCTCGCGTCCGGGAGGAGCCGCCGCCGAGTCGGATCCACGGGCTCTCAGCCCGTACCAGCCTGGCGATACATCGAGTGGAGCGCTCCTCGGGCGACTACTACGTCTTCCCCGGCGCCACCGCTCACGCGCTGCGGCGCTATCGGGCGTTCCTGGAGCCGTCGGGACGGCGGCCCTTGTACCCCCAGGACGCGCACTGCTCTTGCCGCGGCTGTTCCTTGGACGATGTGCGGCACGCCCGCGACGTCCTCGAGGAGGTTCTGCAGCGGCTGCCCTCGCGGTCCCGCGCCGAGCTGAAGCGCCGGGTGGCGCGCCTGGACGCCGGCTACCTGGAGCGCACCCTGCCCGACCCGTTCGCCGAGCGCAGGCAGTGGCGTGCCGACCTCTGGTGGCGCCGCCGCCTCACGGTGGGCGGGGAGTCCACGTGAGGTGTCGTGGTCCCGCCCGTGGTTGAGGGACCGTGCCGGGTGTTGTCGGAGAGTGCGACACATCCGCGGCGGGTGTGGCACTCTGCCGCACCCGTCCCCGGCCCCCGGAGTCCGTTGGGGTTCTTCGGGGCGGCCCTGGAGTGCGGGTCGGTGGGGAGAGGGTCAGGGGCTCAGTTGCAGCTGCCAGGCGGACAGGGACCAGACCTCGTAGATTCCCGGGCCGGGCAACTCCGCGGTGGCCTCGTGGCGCCCTTCACCGCTCAGCAGCTCATGTCCGACGGAGAACTCCTCGGTGAGCCGCGTCACCGAGAACGGGCCGCGGCCCCGGTGGGAGAAGGCGAGCGTGCCGGGGTCGCCGTCGTAGCGGAAGACGAACGGCCCCTTGGAGTCAAGTGCGCGTCCGGTCAGTGTCACCGGCTCGGACTGCAGCCAGACCTTCCAGGGGCCGGGTGCGTCGAGGCGGAGCCGGACGTGTGCGGTGCCGTCGGCCGGCACGGGGACCACCGCGCGCCGCACGCCGTCCGTCAGTCCGATCCGCCGGCGGTGCCGCCACCCGTCCCGGTCGATCAGGTGGGCCTCGCCTGCGCCGCGTGCCAGGCGAATCAGCAGCAGTACGGGGGCGGCAGGATCCGGCCGGAGGAGTTCCAGCCTCGTGTTGCCGCGCCCCTCGGCTCGCTGGGCGGCAGGTGTCGCCGAGGGCCAGTGCCGATAGGACACCGGGGAGGTTCCGCCGGACGACGGCCGGCGCACGGCACGGCCGCGGTCGGCCGTGCCGCGCGGGCGGGGCGCCCCGCGTGCGGCCCGGCGCCGCTGTGGAGCAGGCCGCTGTGCGCCCGCCGGCGCCGGGCCGGCGAGGGCGAACGGGGGCGACCCGTCGGCGAGCCGTGCGGCATCCGCCGCACAGACGGGTATCGCCCGGGCCACCCCGCCGGGAGGTGCCCAGCGCACCCGCGTCGCGGCCGGCCCGTGGCGCGGGTCGAAGTGGCACGGCTCGGACCGCTCGGGCAGCGGGCGGCCCTCGGCCCTCGCCCGCGCGCAGGCCAGTGCCCGGCGGCCGTCCTGCAGCGCGCGGAGCACCGTCTCGTCGTCCTGTCGACCGCGACTCGCGGCGGCACCCCGTTTGGCCTGCTCGTAGCAGTCCAGGGCGTGCCCGTAGTCGGCCAGTACCGCGGGGTCGGACGTGTCGCGCAGGGAGATGGAGTCGCAGTCGGCGAGCGCCTCACCGAAAGCGGTGATCTGCTCGTCCAGAAGCGCCGCATCCGGCCCGCGGGTGCGGCGGAGGAACCGCGGCAGCCCTCGCCCGCGCCGCGTCTCGGCCACCGTCGGGTTCCCTTCGTTCCGTGTGACGGGCGGGTCGACGACGACACCGGCCGGGGCGGGCACGCATGCACGCGAGGATTCTCACGGGCGCCGCCGCGCCCGGGGGACGCACCTCGGCCACGCCCGGGGAAGCTGAAGTGTACCGCCGGCGGGCGGTGGCGGCAGAAGGACAAGAGGACTTGGCCGTATGTATCTCGCCAACCGCGCTGTGGCCGATACGCTACCCCGATGGGTAGCGTCCGCGGCATTCTGATGGGTCGTCACCAGTGCGGGGCATGAGGCCGAACGCCTCGGGGCCGGAGGGGGATGTTCGATGACGGACGGGGCCGCCGACGACGTGACGGCAGCCGAGGGCGGAGTGGGCCTGGCCCGGGCGAGGCACCGGGCAGCGCTGGAGCGGGACGCCGAGACGGCAGCCGCCCGGCGGGCCCTGGACGACCTGCTCGGGCAGGGACTGGACAGCACGCAGCGGATGCCGCGCGGCGGTCTGCTGGCGTTCACCGGGGAGCCCGGCACGGGCAAGACGACGATGCTGGCCGAGATTCGTCGCCTGGCAGGCGAGGGCGGGTGCACCGTGATGTCCGCCCGCGGCGGCGAGCAGGAGCAGAGCCTGGCCTTCCACACGGTGCGGCAGCTCCTCCAGCCGGTGCTGGCCTCCTGCCCGCCCGAGGAGCGGCGTGAGCTGCTGGGCGACTGGTACGGCATCGTCGGCCCGTGTGTCGGACTCTGCCCCGTCCAGGAGGGTGCCGGGCCGGACCCGCAGGGCGCGCAGGACGGGCTGGACTGGGTGGTCACGCACCTGGCGGTCCAGCACGGGCCGCTGGCCCTCTTCGTGGACGACGCCCACTGGTCGGATCCGGAGTCGCTGTCCTGGCTGGCCGCGTTCGCCGCGCGGATCGAGGAGCTGCCCGTCCTGCTGGTGCTGGCCTACCGCGCGGACGACCTGCCGCCCGAGATGGCGGCCATCGACCGGCTCGCCGGCCGGCAGAAGCTCCGCCCCATCCCGCTGGCGCCGCTGTCACCCACGGCGGTCTCGGCGCTGGTCGAGGACGCCCTCGGCACCACCGCCGACGACGCCTTCTGCCGTGAGGTCTGGTCGGTCACCGGCGGCAACCCCTTCGCGGCGGTGGAGCTGACGGCCACCGTGCGCGAGCAGGGGCTGTCACCCGTGCGGGAGAACGCGGCGCGGCTGCGACACCTGGCCGCGACCACGGCCGAGCACGGAGTCGCCGAACGGCTGAACCGGATGGGGAACGCCGCGGTCCGCCTGGCGTGGGCGATCGCGGTGCTCGGTACGGAGGCGACGCCGAACCTGGCCGCGTCGGTCGCCGCGCTCCCGTCCGCGGAGGCGGACGACGCGGTCGGCCTGCTGCGGGGCGAACGCCTGCTCAAGGTGAACGGCACACTGGAGTTCACCCACCCGCTGATCGGCGAGGCCGTGTACCGGGCGATCCCGGCGGCGATGCGGGTCGCGCTGCACGGCAAGGCCGCCTGGGAACTCGTCGAGGCGGGACGCGGTCCCACCGCAGCGGCCCGGCACCTGCTGGAGACCCACCCCGAGGGTGACCCGTGGGTGGTGGAGCAGTTGCGCCAGGCGGCCCGCGAGTACCTGCGCACCGCCGCCCCCGACGCGGCACGGCGCTCGCTGGTACGGGCCCTGCGCGAGCCTCCGCCGGACCGGCTGCGGGCCACGGTGCTGTACGAACTCGGCCGCCCGGCGATGCTGCACGATCCGGCCGCCGCGGTGAACCATCTGCAGGCGGCGCTGGCCGAACCCGCCCAGACCCCGGAACTCCACGAGGGCATCATCATCCGGCTGGCGCGGGCCCTGGCGTACGGCGACCGGCTGTCCGAGGCGCTGCGCCTGCTGGAGGAGGAGGCCGCCCGGGCGCCCCGTTCGCAGGTGCTGCTGCGGCTGCAGGCCGAGCAGTTCATGATGGCGGCGTTCTCCTCCCGGGAGCAGAACGACCCGGCCCGCTCCCGCCGGCTGGCCCAGCTGGCGCAGCGGCTGACCGGCCGCGACGCGACCGAGCGCTACCTGTACGGACTGCGGGCCTGGGACGCCATGGTGCGCGGCGAACCGGCCGAGGTCGCCGTCCAGTTCGCGGAGAAGGCCCTCGCCCGCGGCATGAACTGGACCGACGAGCACTGGGGTTTCGAGGTCCCCGCGCTGACCGCCCTCACCTTCCTGCACTGCGACCGGCCCGACCGCGCCGAGGAACTGTGCGCCGACGGGGTGGCGCAGTTCGAGGCGCAGGGGTGGCGCGGCGCCCCGCTGGCCTTCGGGTACACCTGTCTGGCCTACATACGCTTCCGCCGCGGTCTGCTGCCGGACGCGGAGGACTTCGCCCGCGCCGGCCTGCGCCTCGCGGAGCGGGTGGGCCCGACCGCCCCGGTGCACTGGTACGCGGTCGGCACCCTGATCGAGATCCTGCTGGCCCGGGGGCAGGCCCGGACCGCCGAGGAGCTGGCCGGGGCCAACCGGTTCTGCGAGCCCTTCCCGTCGGCCGTGACGCTCCCCGACGCCCGGACCGTGCGGGGGCAGCTCCTGCTGGCCCGCGGCATGGCCAAGGAGGCCGCCGACAGCCTGACCGAGGCCGGGCAGCGGCTGGACGACAGCGGTATGCACAATCCGGGCTGGTGCCCCTGGCTGCCGCAGCTCGCCCTCGCCTGCCGCGGCACCGACCCCCAGCAGGCGGAGGAGCTGGCGCAACGGGCGATCAAGCGTGCCGTGCGCTTCGGCGCGGCCTCCGCGGTGGGCCGCGCGCTGCACGCGGCGGGCAGGGTGGCCGAGGGCCGGGAGAGCATCTCCCGGCTGCGGCGTGCGGTGTCCCAGTTGGAGGAGTCGCCGGCCGCCTACGACCTGGCCTGCGCCCGGGTGGACCTCGGTGCCGCACTGCGTCGCGCGGGCCGGCCGCAGGAGGCCGCCGAACACCTGTACCGGGGCATCGAGGGCGCCGTGGCCTGCGGTGCGGACGCGACCGCGGCACAGGCCCGCGACGAGCTGGCCGCCGCCGGGCTGCGTCCCCGTCGGCTGGGCCCGGACCGGGTCCGGGACCGCTGATCCGCACTCCGCCCGTGGAACGATCCCGCCGCGCTCGGGCGGGCCGGCCTCGGCGGGTGCGCGCACCCGGGAGCGAACCCGCCCCGATGGCCGCGCCGACCTCGGCGGCACGCGCACCCCGAGCACGCGCACCCCGAGCACGCGCACCCCGAGCACGCGCACCCCGAGCACGCGCACCCCGGGGACGAGCCCACCGCGGGCGCCCGGCGGGCACCGCCGAAGGCCACTGAACCCGGCCGCACCGCCACGGAGTTCCGGTGTGCACGCACCGTCGGCGGCGACCGGGCTCCCCGGCGCCGCGCGGCACGGGCACCCCCGCCGGGCGGGTGTCCGCCGCCTGCACCGCGGAGGCCGGGGCGCGGCACGTGAGGGGGATGGCGGGGCACGTGGGGGCGGTACGGCGGCGAAGGGGGCGCGGCAGGGATGCGCGCCGGGGCGGCTGCACGCAATCGTGCGCGGGGGCGAGCGGTATCCGGCAGGCGGGCGCACGCGGACGCCCGCGTGCGCCCGGGGTCCGCAGACGGCTCCGAGTGGCCCTGCCGTGCGCCCGTCCGTGACCCCTGCTGCGAATGAGGGCGATCTCGGGGTTTGTTCAGCCGTCAACAGGTCAAGACTGTTCCCGGGTGCTTCCGGAGCACGGGGGGGCGCATCACCGCGCGCGTGCTCCACTGCGTCCTGGCCGGTCCGCCGGCCGCGGGGACAGGCGCGTGCAGGTACGTCCTCGATACCGCTACGGGTAGCTGGGGGTTTGATGCGGGCCGCTGCCTCACGCACACCGCTGTCGTCGTCCGACGGCGCCGGGGCGTCCGACGGCGCCGGGGACGGGGCGCCGGCGCGTTCCGCACCCGGCCCGGACACGGCGGAGATCCGCCGGGCGGTGGACGCCGTACTGGGTGAGTTCCTGGACCGGAAACTGCACGCCACGCAGCCCGCCCGCCCGGCGGAACTGATCGAGGCGCTGCGGGACTTCGTGTTCTCCGGTGGCAAGCGGATCCGTCCGGTGCTGTGCGTGTGCGGCTGGTACGCCGCGGGCGGCGGCGGGGACCCCGGGCCGGTGCTGAGGGCGGCGGCGTCCCTGGAGCTCTTCCAGGCGTTCGCGCTCGTCCACGACGACCTCATGGACGCGAGCCGCACCCGTCGCGGCCGGCAGAGCGCGCACCGTCTGCTGGCCGACCTCCACCGGCGCCGGGGCGGCGCCGGCGACGCGGACCGGTTCGGGGCGAACGCCGCCCTGCTGCTCGGGGACCTCGCGCTGGTCTGGTCGGACGAACTGCTGCACACCGCCGACCTGGAACCCGGACCGCGGGCGGACGCCTGGGCCGTACTGGACGTCATGCGCACGGAGGTGATGTCCGGCCAGTACCTGGACCTGCTCGGCACCGGCCGACCGGTCGACGACGTCGAGCGCGCCCTCACCGTGGTCCGCTACAAGAGCGCGAAGTACTCCGTGGAACGGCCGCTCCATCTCGGCGTCGCCCTGGCCGGGGGCGGCGAACGGGCCGAGCGGACCCGGAAGGCGTGCACCGCCTACGCCCTCCCGCTCGGTGAGGCCTTCCAACTGCGCGACGACCTGCTGGGCGTCTTCGGCGACCCGGAGCGGACGGGCAAACCGGCCGTGGACGACCTGCGCGAGGGCAAGGCGACCGTACTGATGGCCCTTGCCCTCAGCCGTGCCACGCCGGCCCAACTCGGCCTGCTGCGCACCCTGGTGGGTGATCCCGAGCTGGACGATCGGCAGGCCGCGGCCGTGCGGGAGGTGCTGGAGGAAAGTGGCGCCCGGCACGAGGTGGAGCGCATGATCACCTCCCGGTGCCGCCGGGCGGTGGCGGTCCTGGACACCGCGTTGTTCCCGCCGCCGGTCGCCGGGGCGCTGCGGCGCCTGGCCAGGGAGGTCTGCACGAGGAGCGGGTGACCGGCCGGCACCCGCGGACCGGGCCGCACGGCCCGGGAGGAGGCCGCGCCCAGGCCGTTCCGGGGCCTGTTCGAGGGTCGTCCGAGGCCGCTCCCGGGACACTCCGGGCGCCGGCCCGCGGACGTTCCCGGGCTCACCCGAAGGGCGATGCGCGAGGGCGTTCACGATGACGTTCCGAAGGGCGGAGGACGTTCCGCAGGACGTTCCGAAGCCGTTCCCGAGACAGAGGAGTGCGTTGTGTACGGCAATGCGACGGACCACAGTGCGAAACCCGCCCGCGGCACCTCGGCGGGCGGGCTCACCCTGGTCGACACGGCACCGGTCGCCGCGAACCGCGACCGCGCGGAGGACGCCGAGGAGTTCCACCTGCCCGAACTGCCCCGGCTGCTGCCGTTCGCCTATCACCCGAAGGCCGCCCAGATCGAGTTCCAGTCCAACCGCTGGGTGCGCCGCTTCCTCTCGGACTGCTTCGCCGGCGAGGAGGCCCTGCTGGCCTTCCTGCGGCAGCGCAACGGCTTCTACGGGCCGCTCACCGTGCCCACCACCACCGAGGAACGCGCGCAGAACATAGCGGACTTCTACCACTTCGTGACCGTCGTGGACGACGCGACGGCGGACCGGTCGGCGCCGGGGGTCGGCCACCGGCAGGTCCGCGAGACCTTCGAGCGCATCCTCGCCGACTTCGGCGCCGACACCGCCACGGGCACGGGCTCAGGCACGGGCACGGGCTCAGGCACCGGCACGGGCACGGGCACCGGCACGGAGACCAACGCCGGTACCGGCACCGGCACCGCGGCGGCGGCACCGTACGCGCGGGCGGCCTCCGACCTGTGGCAGCGGATCGGCACCGCGCTGCCCTCGGCCCAGACCGGGCGGTTCCGGTCCAGTCTCGAGGTCTTCCTGCGCGGAGCCGCCGCCGAGCTGCCCTACCGGTTGACCGGGACGGTGCCGGACCTCGACACCTACCTGTCGCTGCGCAGCGACAGCTTCGGCTTCGCGTTCATGCTGCTGCTCACCGAGTACGCGCATGGCATCGACATGACCGAGCGGACCGGCACACCCGAGTTCACCGTGCTGCACGCGCACGCCGTAAGGCAGTTGATCCTCGTCAACGACGTGCTTTCCTGGCGGCGGGAGTACGCGCTGCGGGACTCCCTGAACGCCGTCCGGGTGCTGCGCCGCCACGACGGCCTCGGCCTCCAGCAGGCGGTGGACGCACTCTGCCGGAAGATCGAGCACCACGAGAGGGCCTATGTCGCCGCCCGGGACGCGATCCGCACGGGTCCGCTCGGCGCCGACGCGGACGTGCTGACGTACCTGGACGCCCTCGACCATCTGATCGGCGGCAGCCAGGAGTTCGAGTACCTCACCCCGCGCTACTTCGGTGACGGCTACGTGTGGGACGGCACCACCTCGGGGTGGCTCAGCCTCACCGCCCCCGTCGCCCGCTTCCGGCCCCACCCCCGCGACACGGGCGAAGCACCCCACCCGTCCGGCGCCGACGGGGAGTCCGGCACGGGCGGCACGGGCGGCACGGGCGGTACGGGCGGTACGGGCGGCACAGGCGGGGAGCGGCCGGACCGGCCGGAGGCCGTGCCGGCCGGTTCGCGGGAGGTGGCGCGGTGACGGCGGCGCCCGAGGCCAGCACGCGGCCCCGCCCCGCCACCACGGGCGTCGCACCCGGCGGGCTCCCCCTGCTCGGCCACGCACTCCGGCTGCGCAACAGCCCGCTGGACTTCCTCGCCTCGCTGCCCGCCCACGGGGACCTGGTGGAGGTCCGTCTCGGCCCGCGTCGCGCCTACCTGGCCTGCCACCCGGAGGTCGTGCTGCAGGTCCTGCACCAGGCTCGCCTCTTCGACAAGGGCGGCCCGCTCTTCGACAAGCTGCGGCTGCTCACCGGCAACGGGCTGGTCTCCTCGCCCTGGGAGGAGCACCGGCGGCACCGGCGGCTGATGCAGCCCGCGTTCCGAGCCGACCGGATGGACGGCTACGCCGCGCTGATGAGCGAGGAGATCGAGAGCATGCTCGGCTCCTGGCGGGCCGGCACCGCGCTGGACGTCGGTGAGGCGCTGCGCTCGCTGACCGCGCGGATCACGGTCCGCACACTGTTCTCCGGGCAGATCGACGACCGCGCCGTCGCGGAGGTGCAGCGGCTGCTGCCGGTGTTCACCGAGGGCCTGTACCGGCGGATGGTCGCGCCGCTCGGATGGACGGACCTGCTGCCCACCCCGGAGAACCGGCGCTTCACCCGGGCGCGGGTGCGGATGCGCGCCGTGATCGGCCGGGCCGTGCGGGACCACCTCGCCTCGGGGGAGGACCGCGGCGACCTGCTCTCGCTCCTGGCGGACCTGACCGACGAGGAGATCCACGACCAGGTCATGACGGTGCTGCTGGGCGGCACCGAGACCACCGCCTCCGCCCTCGGCTGGGCGTTCCACTGCCTGAGCGCGAATCCGGAGGCGGAACGGCGGCTGCACGAGGAGGTGGACACGGTGCTCGGCGGCCGGTCCCCCGGCCTGGAGGACGTGCCGCGCCTGGACTTCACCCGGCGCGTCCTGACCGAGGTACTGCGGTTGTATCCGCCGGCCTGGCTGCTGACCCGCGTCACCACCGGGGAGGCCGAACTCGTGGGTCGCCGGTTGCCGCCCGGCACGCTGGTGCTGTTCAGCCCCTACTCGCTCGGCCGCGATCCGGCGTCGTTCCCCGATCCGGAGCGCTTCGACCCCGACCGGTGGCTGCCCGAGCGGGCACGCTCGGTGCCGCGCGGTGCGCTGGTCCCGTTCGGGGCGGGCAGCCGCAAGTGCATCGGCGACGACTTCGGCCTGGTGGAGGCGACCCTGGTGGTGGCGGCCGTCGCCGCACGCCTGCGGCTGGTCCCCCGGCCGGGGACACGGGTGCGCCCCGTTCCCCGGGCCGCGCTGGCCACCGGACCGCTGCCGATGACGCCGGTGCCGCGCGGCCCCGGCGGAGTCCGCGCCGAAGGTGCCGAGCGATAGCCTCCGGGGTGGAGGCGCGTGCCGGTTCCGCGGCGCGCGCCGGATCCGCTCGGAAGGCAGAAGGAGGCCGACATGGCCGGGGTTCCCAGCACGGTGGTCGCGGCGAGCGGGCTCGTCGGCGGGTACGGCGTGGCCCGGTGGACGGGGAGGCGGCAGCTCGGCGGGGTGGTGCTCGCAGCCGCGGGGGCAACCGCGGCGCAGCAGTGGCGACGGCAGGCGGGCGGTCCGGCGGCGGCCGCGTTGACGGGCGCGTACCTCGCCGCCTTCGCCGGATCGCACCCGCTGGCCCGGAAGGTGGGCGCCTGGCCGGCCGTCCTCGGGGTCACCTCGGCCGTGGCCCTCGCGTCCTGGGCCGTCGCCGACCGCAGGGCCTGACCTCCCGGACCGCGAGGAAGGCCGCCACCGCGGCAGCACGGCGGCGGTCCGGGCGCCCCGGGAGGTCCGTGGTGATCGTGCGGGCGGCTCCGGCGACCGGGGGCGCTGCTGCCGGCCACGAGCCAGGGCCCCGGAGGGCGGCGCGCGCACCGCGCCCGGGCCCGTACGACCGCCGGCTCACGCCCCCAGCGCCTGGGACACGGCGTAGATCAGCAGTCCGGCCAGCGAGCCGACCACCGTGCCGTTGATCCGGATGAACTGCAGATCACGGCCGATGTGGGCCTCGATCTTGCGGGTCGTGTGCTCCGCGTCCCAGCCCGCCACCGTGTCGGTGATCAGCGAGGTGATCTCCCGGCGGTAGGTGGTCACGACGTGCACGGCCGCGCCCTCCACCCAGGCGTCGACCTTGCCCTGCATCTTCGGCTCCTGCGCCATCCGGGAGCCCAGCGACAGCAGGGAGGACCGGACCCGCAGCCGCAGTTCGCTGCGCTCGTCGCCCGCCGCGGAGACGATCATGGAGCGGACGGCGGTCCAGGCGGAGGCGATGAGGTCCTGGACCTCTCCGCGGCCGAGCACCTCCCCCTTGAGCCGTTCGATCCGCGCCCGGGTCTCGGTGTCGGACTGGAGATCGGCGGCGAAGTCGGTGAGGAAGCGGTCCAGGGCTCCGCGCGCCGGATGGGAGGGCATGTCCCGCATCTCCGCGCAGAAGCGCAGCAGTTCCCGGTACACCCGCTCACCGACCTTCCGGTCGACGAACCGCGGCGTCCAGCCGGGAGCGCCGCCCTGGACGGCGTCCATCACCGAGTCGGAGTGCAGGACCAGCCAGTCGTGGGCCCGGCCGACCACCAGGTCCACGACCCGCCGGTGGCCGCCGTCCGCGACGACCTTCTCCAGCATCTTGCCGAGGCCGGGCCCGATCTCCCGGGCGTTCGCCCGGCGGGTCACCGCCTCCCCGACGACCGCCTGCACGTCGGAGTCGCGCAGCACGGCCAGGGCCCCCCGCAGCGCGGTCGACAGCTCCGCCGTGACCCGGTCGGCGTGCTCCGGCTCGGCCAGCCACGCGCCGAGCCGGCTGCCGATGCCGACGGCGCGCAACCGCTGCCGCACGACGGCCTCGGACAGGAAGTTCTCCCCGACGAACTCCCCCAGCGAGACACCCAGCTGGTCCTTCTTGGTGGGGATGATCGCGGTGTGCGGGATGGGCAGGCCGAGAGGGCGGCGGAAGAGAGCGGTGACCGCGAACCAGTCGGCGAGCGCGCCGACCATGCCGGCCTCGGCGGCAGCGGCCACGTACGCCGCCCAGGTACCCGCGCCGGCGTGCCGGCCCCACTCGGCGAGGACGTACACCAGGGCCACGCCGAGCAGCAGACCGGTCGCCGTGAGCTTCATCCGGCGCACGCCGCGGCGCCTCGCCTCGTCGGCGGGGGTGAACGCGGTCATGGCCCGCGCGGCACCCCGAGCACCCGTCCCGGCCGCGGCTCCGGCCCCGGTGCCCGTCCCGCCCTGCTTCGCCCGCTCCATCGGCTCCCTCCGATCGCCTGGTCCCGCACCCATTGTCCTTTTCCGGTGCCCTTCTTCCCCGCCATGACCTACTCCCGGGACGGAAAGAAGGTTCCCGCCGCCCCCGGCAACCGCTTCTGACATGATCGGGGCGTCGGCTCCGGAGCCTCCCGCTCCCCGACCGAGGGGACACGCACCGCATGACCAAGGCGCACGGCCGGGTTCTGCTCGCCGCACTCTTCGCCCTCGTGCTGAGCGTGTCCGCCGCGCTGTACGCGGCCGCCACCCTCCTGGGCGGCACCCGCGACGGCGCCCGACCGCCCGGCGCGGCACCGCACGGCACCGCCGCCCCCGCGTCCACCGGCCGGTGGGTCAGCTCCTGGGCCGCCGCCCCGTCCGGCCCCGAACCCGGCACCGCCACCACCGGTACGGCCGGCCGCTCGGTGCGCAACGTCGTGCACACCGGCATCGGCGGGACGAGCGCCCGCATCACCCTGTCCAACCTCTACGGCACCCGCCCCCTGGTGATCAGCCACGCCACCGTCGCCGAGGCCGCCGGCAGCGCCACCGCCGCGGCGGACCCGGCGACCCTGCGCCCCGTCACCTTCCACGGCGCCGCACGCGTCGTCATCCCCGCCGGGCAGCAGGCCGTCAGCGACCCCGCGCCGCTGCCCGTCCCACCCGACACGGACATGCTGGTCACCACCTACTCCCCCACCTCCTCCGGCCCCGTCACCTACCACCGCGACGCCCGCCAGACCTCCTACCTCGCCGACGGTGACCGCACCGCGGACACCACCGCCGCCGCCTACACCCGCACCACCGACCACTGGCGCTACCTCACCGCGCTGGACGTCCTCAGCGGCGGCGCGGACGGCACCGTCGTCGTCCTCGGCGACTCCATCACCGACGGCCTCACCGCCACCCCGGACACCAACCGGCGCTGGACCGACGTCCTGGCGCGGCGGCTGCGCACCTCCACCGGCGCCGACGGGCGAGCGCACCGCTACGGCGTCGCCAACGAGGGCGTCAGCGGCAACCGCGTCCTCACCGACGGGCCCGGGCACCCCCCGGACAACCCCAGCGCCCTGACCCGGTTCGACCGGGACGTCCTCGGCCGCAGCAACGCACGGGCCGTCGTCATCGTCCTCGGCGTCAACGACCTGCTGCGCGCCTCACCGCCCCCCGCGCCGGAAACCGTCCTCAGCGGGCTGCGCACCCTGGTCCGGCGGGCACACGCCCGGGGGCTGCGCGCCGTCGGGGCGACGATCATGCCGTTCGGGGGCCACGCCGACTACACCGGCCCCCGGGAAGAGGCCCGCCTGCGGATCAACGCCGCGATCCGGGCGGGCGGCGTCTTCGACGCGGTGGTCGACTTCGACCGGGCACTGCGCGACCCCGACGACCCGCACAGGCTGCTTCCCGCCTACGACCACGGCGACCACCTGCACCCCAGCGACAGCGGCTACCGCAGGATGGGCGAGGTGTTCGACCCGGCCGTCCTGCGCGGGAGGGCACCGGCAGCGCTCTGAGGCCCGCGCGGGCGGACCGTACGGCCGTATCGTGCGGGCGACCCACGCCGCGGACGCGTCGCCGCCTCCGCCACCGCCGCCCGCGCCTCCTCCCCGCCGGCCGCCGGCACGGCTAATCCCCCCGCCGCCGCTCCTCGCGTTCCTCCAGCTCCCGGCGCCGCTCCTCCTTGAGCCGGCGCTTGTCGGCCCGCGGAAGCTTCCGCTCCACATCGACCCCGCCCCAGAAGGCGAAGCCGTTGACGACCACCCGCGGCGCGCCGGGATCGACCGGCGCCTCCGGCTCGCTGTCGTCGAAGCCGCCCATCACGCCCACACCGCCGACGACGACCTCCACCCCCGGCGGTACCGTGATTTGCACCCCGCCCATGATCGCCACACAGTTGATCACGACCTCGCGGGCCGCGAAGTTCGCCTCCCGCAGGTCGATCTGCCCACCGCCCATCAGCGCGAAGCAGGTGAACCGCCTCGGCACCGTCCAGCGCCCCCGGCGCTGGAACCCGGACATCAGGGCGACACCTCCCGAGGACGTCCCCTCACCACCGACGATCCGTTCCGCCCAACCCCCCGCGGCAGCAGGCTCCTTGGTCATCGAAACCCGCTGCCGGCCGGGATCGGGCAGATCCCGCGTCAGCGGCGCCAGCTCACCGTAGGTACGCGCCCGGTAGGCGGATTCCAGCCGCTCATCGAACTCGGCCATGTCCAGCCGCCCGTCGGCGACGGCGTCGCGGAGGACCCCCGCGACACGCTCGCGGTCGGCGTCGGAGGCACGGAGTTCCAGTTCCGGCTCTGCGTCGTCGCTCATGGGCAGCAGCCTACGAGTCCGCAGCGCCGCGCACTACGCGGCCTGCCGATCCGCCACCGACCGGCACCGCACAGCCCCACCGGACCGGCACCGCACGACCCCCACCGGACCGGCACCGCACACCCCTACCTGACGGCCGCCCCCGCCGCCCGCCGCCCGCCGCCCGCCGCCCGCCGCCCGCTTGCACTACGCGCTCGCCCGGTCGGTGTACATCCGCGCGATCACCGCCTCGATGTCCGGCTCCCGCACGGACAGGTCCACCAGCGGGCAGTCCCGCGCGATCCGCGCCACCAGCGGCGCAGCCGACTCCGACGCCGGGAACGCCAACCACTGCCGCGGCCCCTCCACCCGCACCACCCGGGCCGGCGCCGGCACCTCGATCGGCGGCGACTCCCGCTCCAGATCGACGACCAGGATCCGCTCGGCCTCCCCCGCCCGGTGCAGACCCGCGAGCGCGCCGTCGTACACCAGCCGGCCCTGGTCGATGACCATCACCCGGCTGCACAACTGCTCGATGTCCTGCAGGTCGTGCGTGGTCAGCAGCACCGTCACGGCCCGCTCCGCGTTCAACTCCCGCAGGAAGTCGCGCACCCGGGACTTGGACACCACGTCCAGCCCGATCGTCGGCTCGTCCAGGTAGAGCACCTCCGGATCGTGCAGCAGCGCCGCGGCGATGTCGCCCCGCATCCGCTGCCCCAGCGACAACTGCCGCACCGGCGTCTCCAGCAGGCCCCCCAACCCCAGCCGTTCCACCAGCCGGTCCAGGTTCTCCCGGTACCGCGCCTCGGGGATGCGGTACATGCGGCGCATCAGCCGGTACGAGTCGATCAGCGGCAGATCCCACCACAGCGTCGTGCGCTGACCGAACACCACCCCGATCCGGTGCGCGAGCCGGACCCGCTCCCGCGCCGGATCGATGCCCGCCACCCGCAACCTGCCGCCGCTCGGCGTCAGGATGCCCGTCAGCATCTTCACGGTCGTGGACTTCCCGGCACCGTTCGGACCGATGTAGCCCACCATCTCCCCGCGCCCCACCGTGAAGGACAGCGAGTCCACGGCCCGCACCCGCCGCCGCTCCCGCCGCAGGAAACCGGCCCTGCGGCGCACCTCGAAGACCTTCTCCACCCGCTCCAGCTCGATGAACGGCGCACCCGCGCCACCACCCGCCACCACCGTCGTCAACTCCCCGTGCTCCGATAGGCGCGCAGCCCCGCCCGCCACGCCAGACCAGCCGGCACCCAGCAGGCCGCCGCCACCGCGGGCGACGCGAACGCCACCCACTCCGGCAGCCCCAGCGGCATCGGCACCCCCAGGACATAGCTCGCCGGCAGCCAGTTCACGAAGGCCAGCGGCAGCACGAACACCACCCCGCGCACCACCTCCCGAGCGAACAGCGTCGGCGGGTACTGCAGCAGCGTCGTACCGCCGTAGGTGAACGCGTTCTGCACCTCCGAGGCGTCCTGCGCCACGAACTGGAACGCCGCCCCCGCCACGAACACCGCACCGAAGATCACCGCACCGGAGGCCACCACCACCGGCATCAGCAGCAGCTTCGGCACCGTCCACACCACGTCCAGCGCCGACAGCGACCAGCCCAGCACCACCACCCCCTGCGCGATCCGGCCCAGCCGGCGCAACCCGAACCGGTCGGCCGCCATCTGCGCCAGCACCGGCGCCGGACGCACCAGCAGCGTGTCCAGCGTGCCGTCCCGCACCCGCCGGCCCAGCCGGTCCATGGAACCGATCGCCAGATCCGCCAGCCCGAACGCCGTCCCGGACAGCCCGTAGAGGAACGCCACCTGCGGCAGGTCGTACCCGCCGAGCACCTCCACCCGGGAGAACATCAGCAGGATCGCCACGAAGTCCAGCCCCGTCGCGAGGAAGTTGCCCACCGCCGTCAGCACGAACGACGTCCGGTACGCCATCGCGGACCGGACCCACATCCCGGCGATCAGCAGGTACGCCCGCAGCCCCGACCTCACCCGCGAAACCCCGGCCCCGCGGGACACCGCCTCAGCCACCCTGCACCACCACCCTGCGCGCCGCCGCACCCTGCAACAACCGCCCCGCGGCCAGCAGGGCCACCGCCCAGGCCGCCTGGAACGCGTACGTCCGCCACACGTCGGCATGCCCCAGCAGCACGTCCGCCGGCGCCTGCAGCAGCGACGACCACGGCAGCACCCGCACGACCCGCCCCAACAGGCCCGGGAACACGTTCAGCGGCAGCAGCATCCCCGAGCAGAAGAAGCCCAGGATCCACGCCATCTGCGCCACCCCGGCACCGTCCATCAGCCAGAACGTGCACAGCGCCACCAGGTAGCGGATCCCGAACCCGACCACCATCGACAGCAGCACCGCCACCAGGAAGGCCGCCCAGGTCCCCGCCGACGCGGGCAGCGCGGCCCGGAAGAACAGCGCACCGAGCGCGAACGGCACCACCCCCCGGCCCAGCAACTGGAAGAGGGAACGGCCCAGATCGGCCGCGAGCCACCACAACTGCAGATCGGCCGGCCGGTACAGGTCGATCGCCACGTCGCCGGTGCGGATGCGCTCCATCAGCTCCTCCTCCACACCGCCCCCACCGATCGCGAGCGTGGACAGCATCGCCTGGCCCAGCCAGACGTACGCGACCGCCTGCCCCCGGTCGTAGCCGCCCAGGTGCGGACGCTGGTCCCACAGGGCGAGGTAGACGTACACCAGCACCACCCCGAAGACGGTGTTGGTGAACACCCCGGCCGCCGTCGCCGCACGATACGTCGCATACCGGCGGAAATACCCCGCCGCAACGGCCGCGTACAACCGCCCCGCACCCACCCGCCACCGCCTCCCCCGCACCATGGCACCGAAGCGCAGGAGCCTAGCCCCCGCCGCACCGCGACCGCCACGCCTTTTCCGCCGCCGACGCGTGCCGCGGCAGGGAACGGAACGCGGGGTGCGAGAGTCTTCGACAGGGGGCACACCAGGCGTACGGGGACGTACGGAACGTACGAGGCGAATCAGGAGTCCGAGCGCGACATGAGCGACCAGCCGCAGCCGCAGCCGCCGACCGAAGACGCGGCGGAGAGCGGCAAGAAGAAGACCGTGCGGCCCCGGCGCACCGGCTGGCGCCGGCTGATCCCCGGCTGGCGGACGGTACTCGGCACCCTCCTCGCCGGCGCGCTGCTGCTCATCGGCCTGTTCTTCCTCGGCTACTCACTGGTCCAGATCCCGCCGGCCAACGCGCTCGCGACCAAGCAGGCCAACGTGTACCTGTACGCCGACGGCACCGAGATCGCCCGCTCCGGCGAGGTCAACCGGGAGAACGTCCCCCTCTCCCGGATCTCCCTCGACGCCCGGCACGCCGTCCTCGCCGCCGAGGACCGCGACTTCTACACCGAGTCCGCGGTCGACCCCAAGGCCATGGTCCGCGCCGGCTGGAAGACCGCCACCGGCAAGGGCAAGCAGTCCGGCTCCACCATCACCCAGCAGTACGTCAAGAACTACTACCTGGGCCAGGAGCAGACCGTCACCCGCAAGGTGAAGGAGTTCTTCATCGCGATCAAACTGGACCGCGAGAAGAGCAAGGACGACATCCTGCAGGGCTACCTCAACACCAGCTTCTTCGGCCGCAGCTCCTACGGCATCCAGGCGGCCGCGCACGCCTACTACGGCGTCGACGCCATCGACCTGACCGCCGCCCAGGGCGCCTACCTCGCCTCCCTGCTGAACGCGCCCAGCGAGTACGACGTCGTCGCCCACCCGGAGAACCGGGCCACCGCCGAGGCCCGCTGGAACTACGTCCTCGACGGCATGGTCAAGGAGGACTGGCTCAGCCCCGCCCAGCGCGCGGGACTCACCTTCCCCGCACCACGGCAGGCCACCGTGCCCACCGGCCTGTCCGGGCAGCGCGGCTACCTCGTCGACGCGATCGACGACTACCTGGCGGACCACCGGATCGTCGACGCCGACGCCCTGGGCACCGGCGGCTACCGCATCACCACCACCCTGCAGAAGAGCAAGCAGGACGCGTTCGTCTCCGCCGTCGACGACCGGCTGATGTCCCGACTGGACCCCGCCAGGCACCCGCGCGACAGGGACGTCCGCGCCGGCGGCGCCGCCGTCGACCCCAGAACCGGCAAGGTCGTGGCCATGTACGGCGGCGTCGACTACGTCAAGCAGTACACGAACAACGCCACCCGAGGCGACTTCCAGGTCGGCTCCACCTTCAAACCGTTCGTGTTCGCCGCGGCCGTGCAGAACGGCTCAACCACCCAGGACGGCCGCCCCATCACCCCGAACACCCGCTACGACGGCACCAGCAGCCGCTACGTCGAGGGCTGGAACGGCTCCCCCTACCACCCGGAGAACGAGGACGGCGTCTCCTACGGCGACATCACCGTCCGCACCGCCACCGAGAAGTCCGTCAACGCCGTCTACGCCCAGATGGCCGTCGACGTCGGCCCGGCACGGGTCAAGCAGACCGCGATCGACCT
Organism: Streptomyces sp. MS06; assembly: GCF_047200655.1. NCBI lineage: Bacteria > Bacillati > Actinomycetota > Actinomycetes > Kitasatosporales > Streptomycetaceae > Streptomyces > Streptomyces sp. MS06. The sequence goes on along the minus strand of NZ_JBJZOJ010000026.1, from coordinate 5,544 downwards.
CGGCATCCCCGCCGACACCGAGGACCTGCACCCCTACCCGTCCATCGCCCTGGGCACCGCCACCGCCGGCGTCCTCGACATGGCCGAGGCGTACGCGACCCTCGCCAACCACGGCCGGCACGGCACCTACACGATGATCGAGAAGGTCAGCAGGAACGGCACCCGGATCCCGCTGCCGCTCGGCGAGGAGACCCAGGCCGTCAGCCGGGAGGCCGCCGACACCACCACGTCGATGCTCCGGACCGTCGTGGAGAGCGGCACCGCGACCGCCGCGCAGGCCGCGGGCCGCCCCGCCGCCGGCAAGACCGGCACCGCCGAGGAGGACACGGCCGCCTGGTTCGCCGGCTACACCCCCGAACTCGCCGCGGTCGTCTCGGTGATGGGCCAGGACCCGGACACCGCGCAGCACGTCTCCCTGCGGACCGCGCTCGGGCTGCCCCGCATCAACGGCGGCGGCGCACCCACCGAGATCTGGGCCCGGTTCACCCGGGAGGCACTCAGGGACCAGCCGGTCACCGAATTCGACCTCGAACTCCAGGAAGGCGCCGACCTGCCCGAGGCGCCCGACACCGAACCCGCACCGCACCGGCCCGGCACCGGCCACACCGACGGCACCCGCGACGGCGACGGGATCGGGGACGGCGACGGGGGCGGCGCGACCGGTTCCACCGCCGGAGGCCGGGACACCGGAGGCCGGAACGCCGGAGGCCGGAACGCCGGAGGCCGGGACACCGGAGGCCGGAACGCCGGAGGTACCGCCGGCGGGCGGACACCGGGCCGCGCGGGCGGCACCACCGGCGGCGACGGCACCACCGCGAACGGCGACGGGACGGGCCCGGGCGGGACCGGCGGGGCCGGAGGCATCGGCCAGAACACCGTCACCGGCGGAGCGGACAGCGGCACCACCACCAACGGCGGAGCCGAGGGCGGAGGCAGCGACGACAGGGGCGACGGCACCGGCACCGGCACCACCACCGGAGGCCCGCCCCTGAGTCGCTGACCCGGCGGACCGCACCCCCTCAACCAGGGCCGACCCGGCAAGCAAACCGGCAAACCGGCAAACCTGCACACCGGCCACCGGGCGAACGGGCAGGCACGCGAACCCGGCGAGCGTGCGAACCGGCGAGGAGGTACCGAAAGCCGAGGGGGGCCAGCGGCCGCGGCCACCAGCCCCCTGCGTACCCCGGAATCAGAGATAGAGGCCGGTCGAGTCCTGCGAACCCTCGAACCGGTCCGCGGCCACCGCGTGCAGATCCCGCTCGCGCATCAGCACGTACGCGACACCGCGCACCTCGACCTCGGCCCGGTCCTCCGGATCGAACAGCACCCGGTCGCCCGGCTCCACGGTCCGCACGTTCTGCCCCACGGCCACCACCACGGCCCACGCCAGCCTGCGGCCCACGGCCGCGGTCGCCGGGATCAGGATGCCGCCGCCGGAACGCCGCTCGCCCTCGCTGGTGTCCTGGCGGACGAGGACGCGGTCGTGCAGCATCCGGATGGGCAGCTTGTCGTGCTGGGCACTGTGCTCGTTTCTGTTGGCGCTCACGCCACCGAACCTACCTGCCCGGAGCCGATCCGTACGCGTCCGGGTCAGCGCCGGCGCCTGCGGGAGCCCGCGACGAGGAGCCCGACGACACCGACCGCGAGCAGCGCGGCGGGCACCACCCGCTCCATCCGGGGCGACCCCTCCTCGTCGAGGAACTGCCCCTTCACCTGCGTGACCACCCGATTCACCTGGACGTACGCCCGGCCGACCGTGTGATCGAGGTTGGCCACCGCCCTGGCCTTGGCATCCCCGACGAGCGTCTTCGGATGCACCCGCACCCCGATCTCGTCGAGCGTCTCGGCCAGCACTTCACGGCGGCGCCTGATGTCCGCCTCGATCTGCGCCGGGTTTCTGGTGTCCGCCCTGTCCGACGTGTCCGCCACCGTACGGCCTCCGAAGTCTCCTGATGCTTGTTCTGGACAGTCTGTCAGTTCCGCCCGCCGCCGCACGGCCAGGACCCCCGGTTACGCTGGATCGATGAGCGAGCGACTCCAGCCCGGGGACGTGGCCCCCGCCTTCACCCTGCCCGACGCCGACGGCAACGAGGTGTCCCTGGCCGACCACAAGGGCCGCAAGGTCATCGTCTACTTCTACCCCGCGGCCCTCACCCCGGGCTGCACCAAACAGGCCTGCGACTTCACGGACAACCTGGACCTGCTGGCCGGCGCCGGGTACGACGTCATCGGCGTCTCCCCCGACAAGCCGGAGAAGCTGGCGAAGTTCCGTGAGAAGGAGAACCTCAGGGTCACCCTCCTCGCCGACCCGGACAAGACGGTCACCGAGGCCTACGGCGCCTACGGCGAGAAGAAGAACTACGGCAAGACGTACCTGGGCGTCATCCGCTCCACCGTCGTCGTCGACGAGGACGGCAAGGTCGAACGCGCCCTCTACAACGTCCGGGCGACCGGCCACGTAGCCAAGATCATCAAGGACCTCGGTATCTGAGCCCCGCCCCACCACCCGCGCCCCGCGGTCACCCGAACGGCCCGCACCGGAACCCGGAACCCCCGGACCCCGGCGCGGGCCGCGCCGCACCCCGGCGTGACCACGCGACGACCGGATCGTTACTCCGTACGGGCAGCGAACACGCGGCCGGGGCGGAGGGGACATGCGTGGCACATACACCCGCGAACTGCTGAGGCAAGCAGCGCACGAGACGCAGCACATCGACGATGCTGTCCGTTGGTGCGGTGGCACACCGACTCCAAGCAGCAGGCGCTACCTGCGGAAGAAGATGGCCGAGGCAGGTGTGGACATCTCGCATCTCACCTCGAACCAGGTCCGCCACTCGGAAGAGCGGCTGCGCGCGGCCGTGGCGGCCTCGACCAGCATCAAGGACGTTGTTCGCCGCCTCGGCGTCAGCCAGGTCGGGGGCAACCAGGCGCACATCGGTCGCCGTGTCGTCGCACTCGGAATCGACACCTCCCACTTCACGTCAACGACCAGGGGACGTCCGAAGGGATCGCTCGGCCCTCTGCTCGGGCTGCGTAGTCCCGAGGACGGCAGGGTCCCCGGCAAGCGGCTGCTGCGTGAACTCAGTCGTGCCGGGGTCCCCGAAGCCTGCGCGGCCTGCGGCATCGGCCCGGAGTGGAACGGCAAACCACTCCGCCTGGAGGTCGACCACATCAGTGGTGAATGGTGGGACAACCGGCGGGAGAACCTGCGACTACTGTGCCCCAACTGCCATGCCACGACTGATACGTACCGGGGACGCGGGAAGCGGAGGGTGGCGTGAGAACGACGAACTACTCCCGGGACGTCCTGACGAAGACGGCGGCCGTCTCCACGAGCATGGTGGATCTCATGCGGCGGCTGGGAACCCCGTTGGGCTGCGCTCCGCAACGCTACCTGCGTCGCAGGCTCGAGCATTACGGCATCGACGTCGCGCACTTCGTCGAGGAGCCGCTCCCGCCCCGGCAGAGGCGCTCCTACACCCGTGAACTGCTGGAAGAAGCCGCGGCCCGGTCGCACAGCATCCGTGAGATGTTCGACTACATGGGACACCCTCCCGAGGACTGCCCCTACAGCCTGGTCAGGAAGCGGCTGGACCAATTCGGCATCGACACATCGCATTTCCTCCGCGATCGCAGACGGAGCCTCGAAGACATCGCCCCGGATGCCCTCGCCTCGGCGGCAGCCCAGGTCACCAGCGTCGCCGGGCTGCTCAGGAGGCTCGGCTACCGCGAGACGAACCGCGCCGCCCGTGCCCGGATCAGCCGCACTCTGGAGGCCCACAGCATCTCCACGGCTCACTTCACGGGGCAGGGGCACTCTCGCGGCGCCGCATCTCCGCACCGGAAGTCACCCGACCAGATCCTGAGCCGACGGAAGCCGGGGTCGAACCGCACCAAGACCGCACTCCTGCGGCGCGCCCTCGACGAGCAGGGTGTGCCCCGCGTCTGCGCCGAGTGCGGCATCGACGACATCTGGCGGGGAAGGCGCCTGGTCCTGGAGATCGATCACATCAATGGGGATCGGCTGGACAACCGTCGGGGCAACCTCCGGTATCTCTGCCCGTCCTGCCACAGCCAGACGGAGACCTATGCTCGTGGAGCTCACCGCACGCTGCCGTTACATGGGCCGGTACAGTAGACGGCGCTGCGGGCCCGTACCCCAGCAGGCCGAGAGGGCGCCGGTTTAGATCCGGTGTGTCGTGGGTTCGAGTCCCACCGGGCCCACGAGATCCAGGGGCCTGACGCCTTGGCATACAGGGCGTCAGGCCCTTTGCTCGCGTCAGCCCAGCAGTTCCCTGACCGCCGGGGCCAGGGCGCGGAAGGCCTTGCCTCGGTGGCTGATCGCGTTCTTCTCCTCGGGGGCCAGTTCGGCGCAGGTGCGGCTCTCGCCGTCGGGCTGGAGGATCGGGTCGTAGCCGAAGCCGTTGGTCCCGGTGGGGGCGTGCCGCAGGACGCCGTTCAGTCGGCCTTCGACCACGCGGTGGGTGCCGTCGGGGAGGGCGAGTGCCGCGGCGCAGGCGAAGTGGGCCGTGCGGTGTTCCTCGGCGATGTCGGCGAGCTGGGCCAGCAGGAGTTGCAGGTTGGCTTGGTCGTCGCCGTGGCGGCCGGCCCAGCGGGCGGAGAAGACGCCGGGGGCGCCGCCGAGGACGTCCACGCAGAGTCCGGAGTCGTCGGCGACGGCGGGCAGGCCGGTTGCCCGGGCGAGGGCGTGTGCTTTGAGCAGGGCGTTCTCGGCGAAGGTGACGCCGGTCTCCTTGACGTCGGGGATGTCGGGGTAGGCGTCGGCGCCGACCAGGTCGTGCGGGAGGCCGGCTTCGGCGAGGATGGCCCTCAGCTCGGTGACCTTTCCGGCGTTGCGGGTGGCGAGGATCAGGCGGGTCATGGTGTCCAGTATCCCGGCGGCCGGTTGTCGCTCGTCACGGCGTCGGCGGTCGGTGGGCGCTCGTCACGGCGTCGGTGGCCGGCGGGCGCTCGTCACGGCGTCGGTGGTCGGTCGGGGCGTCACGGTGTGCAGACCTTGGTGAGTTCGCCGGCGGCGTCGGTGACCGGGCCGAGGTCGGGGCTGGTGTCGCCGTTGTCGACGTCGGTGCGGACGTGGTCGACGGCGGTGCGGAGGTCGGTGACGGCGTTTTCCACGTCGGCGTCGTCGGTCTGGTCGCGGATGCGGTCGAGGTCGGTGTCTATGGTGTCGAGGGTGGTGTTGATCCGGCGGGGGTCGCCGGAGGTGTTCTCCACTGCCTGTTGGAGCCGGGTGACGCTGTCGGCGATGGTGTCGGCGGTCCGGACGCAGTCGAGGGTCCGGTCGACGGCGTCGCAGCCGGTGGCGAGGCCGGCGGTGGTGAGGATCGCGGCGGTGACGGCGGCGGCGATGGTGGTGCGGCGGCCTCGACGTGGGTGTCGGCTCCCGGCCATGGCTGTCTTCCTCCCCTGGGTCAGGACTGTGAGGCCCCCGTGCGGTATTCGTACTGACGCGCGTGGAGGGGGGGGGGGGGGGGGGGACCCCCCCCCCCCCCCCTTTTTTTTTTTTTCCTCCTCCTTCTCCTT